>CAKZSF010000088.1 GCA_937920575.1 uncultured Sphingomonadaceae bacterium
CCGCAATTCGGTTTGATAATTGTGGTATGGCGCACGTTTCGCAACTGCGCTGCCAGTTGGCGGCATGTAAGCTCCACTGGTTCCGGAAAGACGGCTCATGCGGCTTCGCTCCCCATACCATCATCCAGATGCGGAACATGATCACCGCCCACCAAGGCTGCACCAATGCGTTTGAAGTCGTTTCCGCGTGCTTCAAAATCGGTGAATTGGTCAAAACTGGCACAGGCTGGAGAGAGCAGCACGATATCACCCGGCTTCGCAGCTTTCATCGCGCGCTTGGTCGCCTCGCTCAGCAACTCGCAAGTTTCGACGCGCACTCTGCCTTCCAGCTCGCGCGCGAACATCGGGCCCGCTTCGCCAATCGTGTAAGCCGCCGCGACATTGCCCAGATGGTCGGCGCAATCGGCCAGCCCGTCTTCCTTGGGCAGGCCGCCAACGATCCAGTGAATGCGCGGGTGCGGCTGCGGCGGGAATGCGGCCAAGGCGGGCGCAGTGGACGCCGTGTTGGTCGCCTTGCTGTCATTGTAAACCGCAACGCCATCGAAACTGCCAAGCCACTCCATCCGGTGAGCAAGGCCGCGGAAGCTTGCGAGCCCCGCCATCCATTGCTCCTCAGAAAGCCCCAGCTCCTCAACAAGTGCGACCGCTATCGCAGTGTTTTCCAGATTGTGCGGACCTTGCAGCGATGGCCATTGATGTTGAAGCGGCGCAATCCGCGCTCTGTTGGCCGCAACAGCGCTTGTGGCCGGGCGGCGCGCTTGTTCACGCTGAAGGATTGCTTGGCTCGGTTCGTCAGCCGCCCCGCACACTGCAAAGCTGTCTGCCGACTGCATTGCAAACAGCCGCGCTTTTGACGACGCGTAAGCCTCAAATCCGGCATAGCGATCCAAGTGATCCGGCGTGATGTTCGTCAACGCCGCGACATCGCAATCGAGCGAATGCGTAATATCGATTTGATAGCTCGACAGCTCCAGCACATACACACCGCCAGCCGGCAACGGCTCCTCACCCAGAATGGGCAATCCGATGTTACCCGCCATGCGCGTTTGCATCCCGGCATGCCTCAGCAGATGATCGACCAGCGCCGTTGTGGTCGATTTGCCGTTCGTTCCGGTGATGCCAACAACGCGGTGCTTTGGCAGCGATTCCCGCGCCATCGCAAACAGTTCTATATCGCCTATGATGGGCACGCCCGCCTGCTTAGCGCGCTCTGTGATCGGATGCGTGTTCAGCGGAACGCCCGGCGACACGACGATGGCATCAAAGCCCGCCAGATCAATCTCGAGCGGATCAGCCAGCGTTGCGCGACCTGCCAGCTTGTCGCGCGCGACGTCCTGACGATCCCAAGCGGTCACCAACGCTCCGCTATCCAGCAGTGCCTCAGCCGCCGCCAAGCCAGAACGCGCCAGGCCAAGAATGGCGAAGCGTTTTCCAGAGAAGGCAGAGCTGGTGATCATGCGCAGTTGTTACCTTAGCTTGAGTGTCGCGAGCCCAATCAAAGCGAGCACAATCGACACGATCCAAAAGCGGATCACGACGGTGCTTTCGCTCCAGCCGAGCTGTTCGAAATGGTGATGGATTGGCGCCATGCGGAACACGCGTTTACCGGTGCGTTTGAACCAGAACACTTGAATGATGACCGATAGCGCCTCGAACACAAACAGCCCGCCAACGATGGCGAGCACAATCTCGTGGTGCGAAGCAACAGCAATCGCGCCCAAGGCACCACCCAAGGCGAGGCTGCCGGTATCGCCCATAAACACCGCAGCAGGCGGCGCGTTGAACCACAGGAAGGCCAGCCCCGCGCCCATGATTGCAGCGCAGAACACTGCCAGCTCACCCGCGCCCGGAACATGCGGAATTCCGAGATATTCGGAAAAGTCGACCCGCCCCGCGAGATAGCAGATCAAGGCAAAGGTGCCCGCTGCAATGACGACAGGCATGGTCGCTAGCCCGTCCAGCCCGTCAGTCAGGTTCACCGCATTGCCCGCGCCCACGATCACAAAGGCGGCAAACACATAATAGAACGGCCCCAGCGGAATCGAGCGATCCGACAGGAACGGGATGTACAGGTTCGTGTTGATCTGGCTGACGATGATATAGGCTGCGATCCCCGCGACAATGAATTCAAGCAGCAAGCGAACCCGCCCTGAAACACCGCGGTGGCTGTTCTTTGAGACTTTGTCGTAGTCATCCATAAACCCGATCACGCCAAAGCCGATGGTTACGGCCAAGCATGCCCAGACAAACGGGCTGCTCAAGTCCATCCACAGCAGCAACGCAACGACGAGCGAGATGAGAATCATCAGCCCGCCCATTGTGGGCGTGCCGCGTTTGGCGAGGTGCGTTTGCGGGCCGTCCTCTCGGATCGGTTGCCCTTTGCCTTGACGCACGCGGAGCATGTTGATGAAGCGCGGCCCGATAATCAGGCCTATGATCAGGGCCGTCATCAGCGTCGCTCCAAACCGGAAAGTTTGATAGCGAACGAGATTCAGAATCCCTTCAAATTCGAGCCATTGCGCGATTAAATAGAGCATTCAGCCTTCCTTGGCCGTGAAATGGGCGACGAGTTTGCCAAGCCCGACAGAATTGGAACCTTTCACGAGGATAGCATCCCCGCCATTGATCCCGTATTCTTGCAGCTTGGCGATGGCCTCATCAGGGTTGTCGCAATGCGTGAAGCCACCGGACATGCCAAGCTCATCACTGGTCGCTTTCCCCAATTGCCCACGCAGTTCGGTCGCCAGGTGTTTCATGTTCGATCCGACGAGGATCGCATGGTCTACTTTCGCGTCTGCCAGCAATTCGGCAAGCTGACGATGGAAACGGGCAGCGAAATCGCCCAATTCCCCCATCTCGCCCAGCACCGCAACGCGGCGTGCCGCTGGGGTTTGGCCCAACTGCGCCAGCGTGGCCCGCATAGAGGCAGGGTTGGCGTTGTAACTCTCGTCGATCAGCAAGGCATTGCCACCGGGCGCTGCGATCCGGTGCCGCGCGCCGCGGCCTTTCAAACCGCCCATTTCAGCCAGCGCGAGACCCGCTGCACCCAGATCACCGCCAGCGGCCTTAACCGCAGCCATGACTGCCAAAGAATTTGAAATCCAATGCTCGCCCGGTTCGGCGACTGTGTAGCAAAGGCGCGTGCCAGCAATGTCCGCTGTGACCAGCGATCCACCAGCAGCATTGGGCAACGCGTCGAGCAAGCGACAATCCGCCGCCGAATCCGCGCCGAACGCGAGAATATCTGCCCCGCAATTCTTCGCCTCGTCGCGCAATTGTTCGAAATGCGGGCTATCAGCAGGGATCACGGCAACACCGCCGCTCACTATCCCTTCGAAGATCTCAGCCTTGGCTGCTGTGATCGCCTCCATCGAACCAAGATTTTCGATATGCGCGGGCGCAATGGTGGTGATCACCGCGACATCAGGACGAACTTGCGCGGTGAGCGCGGAGATTTCGTTCGCATGGTTCATGCCCATTTCGAACACGCCATATTCGCTGTAGCCCGGCATCCGCGACAGGCTGAGCGGGACACCAACATGGTTGTTGTAACTGCGCACAGAACGATGCGCTGCACCCCGGCTTGCACGATCAAGCGATGCAAAGATCGCTTCCTTCACGCCTGTCTTGCCGACTGAGCCAGTTACGCCGATGATCTTGCCCGAAACACGCTCCCGCGCGGCCTTGGCCAGGGCCTCCAGCGCAGCAAATGTATTGTCCACCAACACATGGGGTTGAAGCACAGGGCGATCCACGATTGCCGCTGCTGCGCCATTGGCGAAGGCTTTGTCGAGGAACACATGGCCGTCGGATTGCTCTCCGCGCAGCGCAAAGAACAGATCGCCGCTCACGACATCGCGCGAGTCGATATCGACACCGGACACCTGAAAGTCGCCGCTTGCCTTGCCCCCTGTGGCTTCGGCAATCGCCTGCGCATCCCACAGCGCAAGGCCAAGCGGCACGCTTTCTTGCGCCGGCCATTGCAACAAGGCTGGATGAGTCGCCATCATCTGCTCAATTCCCTTCTGCCGCGGCGCACTCGCGCGCCACTTCAACATCATCGAACGGCAAGATGCGTTGCTGCTCACCCGATCCAATGATCTGTCCTGTTTCGTGTCCTTTGCCCGCGATCAGCACGATGTCGTCGGGCTGAGCCATGGCAATTCCTGCCGCGATCGCTTCTCGCCGATCGCCGATTTCCTGAGCATTTGCTGCCTGCGTCATAATCGCCTGCCTGATCACCGCCGGATCTTCGCCGCGCGGATTGTCATCGGTCACTATAACCACATCTGAACCGTCAGACGCCGCCTTGCCCATTGGGCCGCGTTTGCCTTCATCGCGATCACCGCCAGCACCGAAGATGGTGATCAATCGCCCTGCTACATGGGGGCGCAACGCCTCTATCGCGGCGCTCAGCGCATCAGGCGTATGGGCATAATCGATATAGACCGGCGCGCCGGTTTGCGTGATCGCGGCGCGCTCCAAACGCCCGCGTACCGGCTGAAGCCGCGCCACAGCATCGAACACGCGCGCAGGATCGCTGCCAGTGCAAATCGCCAGACCCGCTGCGACCAGCGCATTGGCTGCTTGATAAGCGCCGATTAACGGTAGTGAAATCGACTTTTCCTCGCCCTGGTAGGCGATGGCCAAGTCCTGCCCAAGCCGTGTTGGCTGGCGCTTCACAAGTCGCAAACCGTCTGCGTCAATTGCCTCACCTTCGCCCGCAAGCATGACTTTTAGGCCGCGCTTTGTCGCGTGCTCAGCCGCGCGCTGCGACCAATCGTCATGGAGCCAGACAACGGCGCTCCCACCATCTGCCACAACCTCGTCAAACAGCCGCATTTTGGCGGAGAAATAGTCCTCCATATCGGCATGATAGTCGAGGTGATCGCGGCTGAGATTGGTGAAGGCTCCGGCATTCACAGCCAGCCCTTCATTGCGATATTGCGATAGGCCGTGGCTCGAAGCTTCATAGGCGACATGCGACACGCCTTCGCGCGCCAGGCCGGACATGTTGGACAGGAATGTCACAATGTCG
>CAKZSF010000089.1 GCA_937920575.1 uncultured Sphingomonadaceae bacterium
CAAAGTGGCGTCCTGACGCAGCGTCCCGGCGATGCTTATGCAAACCCATTCGGCCGCGGCGGTCTGAATGTAGAGGCTCTCCGCTTTGTCCGGGCGGCTGAGGCGGTTACTGAAGATTTCTCCTTCGACATCGACTGGAGCGTATCCGATCGTTTCCGGATCAATCTTGAGGCGCAACATATCGATTCAAGGTTGCGGCGCGATTCTGTGTTCGGTGCGACACGGACTTGGGCTGATGTTGCTCTGGATCTGACCGGCAAAACGCCAAGCGTTGAATTCCTCGCTCCAATTGGTTCGCCGGATGATTACTTCACCAGTGGCTTCTTCAGCTATTACTGGTTTGGTCTCGACAGCCGCGAGAAGAACGAAGGCGAACTTGATAGCCTCCGTTTGGATGCTGAGTACGATCTGAGTGAAGACGGCTTCTTCAAGAGTGCCCGTTTTGGTGCGCGCTGGGCAGACCGTGATCGCACGACCCGCAACACAAACTTCAGCACTTGGGGCAACTTGTCCGCTCCTTGGGCTGGCCGTGCTGGTTGTCCGCCATGGGGCGGCGGCCCAGGCTGCTTTAGCGAACCTGGACCATATGTCCCTAGCTGGTCAGGCTTTACGCCGGGTCGTTTCTACACTGGCCTGCCGGGCCAAGAGAACGCTATCGCTGGCGGCGTCTATGTTGATGAATTCCCAAGCTATGCGAACTTCCGCAATCCGTTTGGCGACAATTTCCAGCGTGGCGGGTCACCGATCCCAGGTGGCGGTGCTTGGTTCGCTGGTGGTGACGACTTCTTGGGCGAGTATCTCGCAGGCACTACCGACGAGCAGTTTGGCGAAATTGCCGAA
Organism: uncultured Sphingomonadaceae bacterium; assembly: GCA_937920575.1. Lineage (GTDB taxonomy): Bacteria > Pseudomonadota > Alphaproteobacteria > Sphingomonadales > Sphingomonadaceae > CAKZSF01. Next base: position 841 of record CAKZSF010000089.1, read on the forward strand.
CTCGGTCAGTCGCCAGAGCGTTTCAACTATGGCGTAAACGGTCGTTCTCGTCAGGATCCGTTTAACCCTGTTCCGGGCAATACGGTTCCGTGTGACATTGAAGGGTTCTTCTGCCCGGATGAAGTCTCGACGGTCGCAGAGACGACGAAGGCTGCTTACGCCCGCGTCGATTTTGGTCGGGACTTCAGCAACGGCTGGGTGCTAGAAGGCAACTTCGGACTTCGCTATGTTGAGACCGAAATTACCGCACCATCAATTCTGGCTTTCCCTGATCCCGGCCGGTTTGATGCAGTGACAGTAGGCGGTAACGGCGACGGTGTCGTTCAGGTTTCAGAGATTCAAGCCAACTGTCAGGGGCCGGCTGTCGTGCCAGGAGCTGTGCGCGGCTATTGTGATGCGTCGTTTGCTTCGCGATTGGCCGACTTTGCGGCTGCCCATACAGGCGAACGCGTTGTCCTGAATGATCGTGTGCGCTTCGACAGTTGGCTGCCGAGCTTCAACGCGAAGCTAGATGTTGGTGGAGGCTTGCTGTTCCGCGCGGCTGCGTCGAAAGGCATTTCGCGTCCGGATCTGCAATTGCTATCTGTGAACGGAGCGGTTGGCGACAACACTGGCAATCTTTTGCAAGCTGGCACAATAACCACCGGACCGATGTTTACCATCCGAACCGGTAACCAGCAGATCAGACCGATCGAATCTTGGAATTACGATTTGTCGGCTGAATGGTATTTCAGTGCAGTTGGCTCGCTAACCGCGTCGGTCTTCTTGAAAGACATTACCGGTATTGTAAGCAACGGGTTTGATAACCGCCAGCTGGCGGGCAATCAGTCCCCGACGGTCGACTATGCCTTCCAAGGGCCGTTCAATGATCAGAGCGGCAACCTGAAAGGGTTTGAGATTGCTTATCAGCAAACTTGGGATTTCCTGCCCGGATTGCTGAGCGGGCTTGGGGGTCAGTTCACCTACACGCACGTCGACGCGACCGATTTCTCCAACCCGAACCTAGCAGCCGTTGGCCAGGCATCGATTACGACCACGACCAATGAACTTGGCGGTGGTGCGTTCGTTGATGGCCAACCACTGGCGGGAATTTCGAAGCATACGGTCAATGCGACCGTGTTTTACGAGAAGGGACCATTGTCAGCCCGTGCCGCTTACAACTGGCGCTCTGCCTTCCTGATCACACCGCGCGATGACATTATTCCGTTCTCGCCGATTTGGCAGGAGTCCACGGGTCAGTTGGATGCATCGATCTTTGTCAGCGTGACGGATAATCTCAAACTGGGCGTGCAGGGTGTAAACCTCCTTGATGAGGTTACGCAGACGTCTCAGGTCGTCAATTTCGACGGCTTGCGCGTTCCACGCTCGGCATTCCGCAACGACCGACGGTTTACTTTCCTGGCACGCTTCGACTTCTAAGGAACTCGATCTAGGAATTGGGGGAGAGGGGTTCTTGTGGCGTGCAAGGGCCCCTTTTGCCGTTTTGGGGAGGAATCAACATGACTGGCGATAGGTTGAAAACGGGCTTTGCGATTGCGATGGCGGCAATACTGGCCGGCTGCACCTCGGGTGGCAGCGCTGATCCCAGCGAAATCATCGAGCGCAGCACTTTGGGCGCGGCAATGCCCGCTGTCAGTGAAGGCGATGGCTGGACATTGGTTTGGAACGACGAGTTCGACGGCGACACAATTGATCGGACAAAATGGGATTTCGATACGGACTGCTGGGGTGGGGGCAATAATGAACGGCAATGCTACACAGATCGCCCTGAAAATGCGGCTCTGAGTGATGGCAAGCTTATCATAACAGCGCGAAAAGAAGAGTATCGCGGGCCAGCGCTTCCCCCGCATATGCGGCAAACTGCGGAAGACGAAAAAAGTAAGGCAGTTCAACCGTTTACCTCTGCACGGCTGGTGACCCGGGGCAAGGCTGCATGGCGCTATGGCCGGATCGAAGTCCGCGCGAAATTGCCTCAGGGTCAAGGCACATGGCCAGCCATCTGGATGCTGCCTGAAGACAATGCATATGGCACATGGGCTGCCTCGGGCGAAATCGACATCATGGAGGCCGTCAATCTCGGCGTTCCGTGCGAGAAATGCCCCGGCGGTGTCGAAAACGAGATTGCCGGAACGTTGCATTTCGGCGGGCTGTGGCCGGACAATGCACTGCACAGCACGCGGCTCCATTTTCCGCCGGTGCTGGATGGGTTCAACACCTTTGGTGTGATCTGGGAGCCGGATCGGATGATCTGGACCGTGAATGGCAGGGTGTATGCCGAGAAAACCCCCAAGGATTGGTTCACTACCAACAGTGACGAGGCGCGTGCGCCTTTCGATAAGCGTTTTCACCTGATAATGAACTTCGCAGTCGGTGGTAAATGGCCAGAGGAAGAGGGCGTGGGCGGACTGGATCGCACTGGTTTTCCAAAGACGTTTGAAATTGACTACGTTCGCGTATGGCAATGCGGCGCCAGCGATTCTGTGGGCAACGCTGATGCAGCGAAATGCACTGCGGGGGGTGCTGGCGAATAATGGCTCGGCGTAAGCAGGCAGTCACAATTAAGCATGTTGCAGCCGATGCAGGAGTCTCTCTGCAAACGGTTAGCCGTGTCATCAACAAAGAACCCAACGTTCGCCCGAAGATGAAGGAAAAAGTTCAGGCGTCGATCGACAAGCTGGGTTATGTACCTTCGATCGCAGCCCAGAGGATGAGTGGATCGCGTTCTTACTTGCTGCTCGCGCTGAACGATCGCGAACGCACGGTCGAGGCGTGGCAAGCGCGCGAGGGCAATGATTGGGTCGATCAAATGCTTTACGGGGGAATGTTGAAAAGCGCTGAACTCGGGTATCGAATGATGATCGAGCTGGTCGACACGCACAGTGATCACATCGAACGCGAGCTCAAATCCACATTCGCCTCGCTTCAGCCGGACGGTGTTATCCTGACCCCACCGCATTCTGACAGCCCGCAAATTATCGGTCTGTTGGAAGAATCAAACATTCCGTTCGCACGCCTGGGTACTTTGGGTGATGGGTCGGGTATAGCGATCAGCATGGACGAAGAAGGAGCAGCCATCCTCGCCACTGAATATCTGATCAAACAGGGCCATGAGAAAATCGCATTCATTCTGGGGCCTTCGGATTACCGACTTAGCGCGCGGCGATTTGTCGGTTGGCAAGATGCGATGGCCAAGGCCGGACTGTCGGCCGATGGACTGACAGCCGACGGCGATTTTTCGCGCGAGTCTGGCGAACAGGCGGCGCGGGAATTGCTAACACGCGCGGTCCGCCCCACTGCTATCCTTTGCAGCAATGACCAGATGACGCTGGGTGCGCTCAATGTAGCGAAAGCCATGGGGCTGAGAGTTCCGGAGGATCTGTCTTTGATCAGTTTTGACAATTCGCCCATTGTGCGTTTCTCACAACCGCCGCTGACCGCGATTGATCAACCAATCGCGCAAATCACGGCTCTGGCGGTCGACCAGATCATCGCCACGCAACGCGGTCAGGCGCACAACAGCGCGGCCAGTATTGTGGAAGCTGGTCTGGTGGTCAGAGGATCGGTCGCGCCACCTGCGCAGTGAGGGAATGACTGACCCCAACCGACCG
>CAKZSF010000090.1 GCA_937920575.1 uncultured Sphingomonadaceae bacterium
ATTGCGGGCGCGGGGCGACCAACCAATAGGCGCGGCGGCCTTCCTCTGGCCCCTCCAGCACTTGCAGCAGGCCATCATCAATCGCCTTTTGCGCCAGCATCAGCGGCAGCATCGCCTTGCCCAGTCCGGCCATCGCGCTGGACAGCGCTTGGCCCGCATTGCCGACTTGCAGGCCGACCGAATTCGCGTTCGGCCCCTCATCGGGAACCGGCGCCTCTGGCCAATAGATCCACTCATCCGGCGCGTCTTTGGTGGCGACAACCACGCGCTGTGCGGGGGCCAGCTCGATCCCTTGCAGGTCGCCGGGGCCATCCGTCAGCCGGATTGCGCAATCGAGGTTCGCCTCGGTAAAGTCCGTGTCCTCGCCCGCGATCAGTTGGAAGCGCGTGTTGGGATGCGCGGCGCGGAACTCGGCCAGCCGCGGCGCAAGCCATTGGGCGTAGAATTCGCGCGGTGCCGCGATGGTGTATTTGTCCGATGCCTGCCCCTGCTGCATCGCATCGACGCTTTCCTCGAACAGCAGGAAGCCCTCGCGCAGAGCGTCAAGCCCCGCGCCCGCCTCGTCAGTCAGCTCCAGACCGCGGCTGGTGCGGCGGAACAGCACCACGCCCAGCACATCCTCCAGCGCGCGGATCTGTTGGCCCACGGCAGCGGGCGTCACCGCCAGCTCGTCAGCCGCCTTGGTGAAGGACAGATGCCGCGCGGCTGCGTCAAAGACGCGCAGAGCATTGAGAGGGAGAAGCGTGCGTTTCATGAGGGGTGTCTTTTGATCCGGAAAACGCCTCTAGCCCGCACGGCCCCGCATCGCAACATATTCACACGGGCCGGGCCAATCTGGGGCAGCATCTTAAGAATTGGCTCTGGGCGATTACGGAGGGTTCCTTCGGCGTGGGTTTACCGCGCGCTAACCACGAAGGTTTGTGTTGAATTACGGATGTTTGATAAGCGAATTTGCAAAGGTTTGGCGGGTAGAAAATGGCTTCACCAATTGATCAGTTTCCCCACGCTGACACGAACCACATTCACCGACAATCCGCAGCTTGCGGTTGGCAATACGGACAGAAGGACCGCATCTGCAATGAACGCACAATCCCGTCGTCCTCTCACACACTCCATCCGTGTGCGATGCCGGGCTGCGGATGGCCGGAGCTACACATTGCTGCTGTTGACCCTTTCACGGAGCGGTTGTTCGATGGAGCCGCTCGGCCCAGCGCCAGCCGCCTCGCAAGATGCGCAAGTGCAGTTGCCGGGCCTCAGCTTCTTGCCAGCCCGAGTTACGCGATCATCGCCCACAGAGGTTCGACTTGAATTCGACAACCCGATTTACCCTCCGGTCTTTGAAGATTTGAAAACACGCTTACAGCGTTAGTCGAAAGCTCCCCCACCAACACCCCCAACACCCTGAGTTAAATGGATTTTAACCTTGGTATTGCATTGCTTGCCCCGTGAAAGTCGGTCGCATGACTTAATTGCGCGCCCGGCTAGTTTGGTTGGGGCAAGTGACGGTGCAGGACAGTGTATCGACAGAGCAGCGCTTTGAGCGCGAGGAACGCAGCCCCGCGCGCGTCAGCCTGTCGGCTCGCCTGCTGGCGGCCAGTGGCGATGTCTACGACGTGCAACTGATCAACCTATCGTACAAGGGCTGCGGTATCGGCAACGTGCCGGTCACACTTGACCGTTCAACACCCGTCGCGGTGGAGTTGCCGGGCCTGACGGAGTTCACCGTCGGCCGTGTGGCATGGTCCGAATTCGGTCAAATGGGGATCGAGTTCGAAGCCCCCTTGTTCGAGCCAGTCTTCCGTTATCTCCACGACAAATTGTTCGGTCTGGAAGAGGTTTCCTGACCACCCTCGCCAATGCGCGCAGGACTCAATTCGCCGTTTCTGGTGCCGCAAGAGGGAAGAACGGAATTGCGACTTCCAATGGCGTGCCATCCCGGCGCCGGAAAGTGTAGTGCCCCTCCATCGATCCGTTGGGTGTGCTGAGCGGGCAGCCCGAAACATAGTCATGGCTCTCACCCGGCGCGAGCACCGGTTGTTCACCCACCACGCCTTCGCCATCGACATAATTGACCATGCCGCGGGCATCGGTAATCCGCCAATGGCGCGTGCGCAGCTCCACTGTTTCGGTAGAGCTGTTCTCTATCCGGATGTGATAGACCCAGAACCACTTGTTCGCCGATGGATCGGATTGCTCGGGCAGAAAACTGACCGCTACCCGCACGGTTATATCGTCCGTGATCGCCGCGTGTTGAAAGAAGTCCTGAAGCATGATTTCCAGCCTAGCTATATTCGGTGCTGGGACTCAACGGTGAAGTTAACGATTATTTCCCGCTTTGTGATCGGTGTTGCCGATTTGCCAATCCCGCCATGCTTGAAATGCTAGCTGCGGCAATCCTCTACCACGCGGCTGATCTCCACATATGGGGGAAGATAGAGCGTAGGCAGGCCCGCCGTTTCCACCGCAAATCGTCCACCGGAAAAAGCGATCCGATCAAGCAGTGAATCCTGTGCGCCAAGAGTCACCACAAGCGACGGAAACTGGCCGCCTTGTGGTTCGGCCCGCACAACCTGCGCGCCCGATTCGGTTCGGATGTTGGTGGCGATGGCCGCAGGCGCTGAGCCCGGACGCAAGATCGTGACTTGCCGCGTGCTGCGGTCACAGCGAATGGCAAGGCGCGCACCAGCGGCTGTCCCGCGAAATTCTGCGCTGCTGATATTGCCAGCCTGCGTATAGCTCCAGTCACCTTGCGTAATCGGCACGGCGCGCCAATCGCCCTGCGATGGAGGCGCTGTGGCCGGTGATGGATTGGGTGCCATCGTCGGCCACGGATTGGGACGCTCGGTTGGCGCAGGTGCCGGTGTCGATTCTGGCGTTGGCGCTGCACAGGCAGACAGGATCACCGTCATGGCAGCGACAGGAAGCAAGCGGAGCGGATGTGGTGGAATCATTTGTGCCTCATGCCCCTAAGCGGCCTCTGGCTCAACCCGGCAGATCACTCTAAAGCGGGCAAGCCATGGGAAAAATTGTAAAAAAGCGGCTGGATCAACTGCTGGTGGAGCGCGGCCACGC
>CAKZSF010000091.1 GCA_937920575.1 uncultured Sphingomonadaceae bacterium
AACCTGATCGTCCACAAATCGAACAACCGCCTGATGGAGGATGTCGATCTGGTGGTGAAGCACAAGGTTCCGCTTGTGATCACCTCGCTAGGCGCGATCCCTGAAATCAACGAAGCGGTGCATTCCTATGGGGGAATCGTGTTGCATGATGTGATCAACAATCGTTTCGCCAACAAGGCCATCGAAAAAGGCGCCGATGGCTTGATCCCAGTGGCCGCTGGCGCTGGCGGACACGCAGGAATGCAATCACCTTTCGCGCTGGTGCAAGAAATCCGTGAGTGGTTCGATGGCCCTGTGGCGCTATCCGGTGCAATTGCCCATGGCCGTTCAATCCTTGCCGCACTCGCCTGCGGGGCGGACTTCGCCTATATCGGCACTCCTTGGATTGCGACGGAAGAAGCCGTTGCGAATGATGGCTATAAAAACGGAATCGTGGACGGATCGGCGGCGGACATTGTCTATTCCAACCTCTTCACCGGCGTGCATGGCAACTATCTGCGCAAATCCATCGAGCAAGCGGGCCTCGATCCCGAAAACCTGCCAGAAAGCGATCCAAGTGCGATGAATTTCGGCTCCGGCGGAAACACGGATGCCAAGGCATGGAAGGACATTTGGGGTTCTGGCCAAGGAATTGGCTCGATCAAGGATGTTGTCCCAGCTGGCGAACGCGTCGCACAAATGGCCGCAGAATTCGAAGAAGCCAAGCGAGCACTGGCTCAAAAAGCTGGCTAGGCCGGGATCAATTCCCGTTCAGGAATTACGCTGGTTTCTTGCCAAAGCAATTCGGCCATATCGTCGAGCGCACCGAAATCCTTCCGCGCTCCCAACGGGCATTTCCGGTTGAGCATCGGCCGCTTGGTCGGGGCGGATAGTATCTTTTGACGTAGGGCGCGCAACAGAAGGTCAATTCTCATCAGGCGTTCCTGATCCGCAACGATTGGTTGCTTGCCCCGTTTGGTCTCCCAATCGCGTTGGATGCATTCGAGCCGTGTTTCTACCATCTCGGAGTACAGCGGATGCGGCCCCCTGTGCATGGGCAAGTGGCTCCTGCGTGCCTGCCGTTCGGTCGCGGGAAGCAACAAACCGTTGACGCGGAAATCGTGCAGATCGACATGGTGCCGGTGTCCTCCATCGATAATGGGTAACAGCGCATGCCGTCGTTCAAGGGCGCAAGGGAGCAGATGGTGTTTTTGAAGCTCCGGGTTGTAGCCTGCCTGCCCCTTGCGATTGACTGCTGAAAAGGGAATTCGGGTGCGGCTATAGTTATGCGGCAACCCGTTGGACGGCGTTGCCACGGGCCGCACTTACTTCAAAACCCTGATCAGCTTCTTCTCTCGATCTGGCGCCAGCAGCAGATAGCCTTGATCTGGTGCTTCAATCGTCTGCTCACGATCGAGAGGTCCACGTTCGACCAGATAATCGATCACTCTAACAGCAAGCTTGGCAGCCGCTTGCTGGTCACCAGCCACCGTCTCGACGAGTATTTCTTGCCCGGTGAAGTAAGAAAGACCTTCGCTTTGCAATGTGTTGGCGTCGATGCTCTTCAGCGAGGCAATACCCAGCGCAGGGAATGGCCCACCATCCAACCAGTTTGTGACGACGCGTTTGAAATATGCAGGACTCATCAGGCTGTTCGCCGGAGCCCATCCCACACCCACGACACCTGACAATTGCGCCAACGCACACAAAAGTCTGAAATGAGCGGCAACCACCCCCGGTATCGCACTGGCAGCGGAAATGTGCGGCCCGGGTGAGAGTTTGATTGTTGAAACCAGCTGGTCAGACGCGAGATCGACATCGAACAGATTGTCTGGGGCTGGACAAAGACTCAGATCAGCAGACAAGCCTGACAAGTCAAAGGTCAATCCATCAACAAGGAGTTCCAGCCAATCCAGCTCAGCATCTGGCAGGTGCGAGATAGCAAATGAACCATCCTGCTGTGAAAGGACACGCACGTCTTCCTGACTGATGGAACAATCAGTGAGCAGATAAGATGGCGCCGAGATGTCCGTCCCCTTTTCAATCGCAGCCAGACTCGCGATTCGACTTCTCCTTAATTCTCTTGTTTGTCGAAACTGCTTTTAAATCAATAAGGGGATAGCACATTATTACGTTTCAGACCGGGAATTGCCGCGAATTCATCAGAATATTCCCAACTTGATCCCTTCAAACATTGCCGCACCTAACTCCTCGCACTGTGTGAGAACTTTACTGCCGACAGTCTTTGGAGCCCAAATGGATTCGCTTGTCTGTGCTCCGGTCAAATAGACAATGGGATCAGCAACTTTGCGCAGCCTCCAACCGGTGCAAATGCGCTCTATCTGGCGCGCCGTTCCCTGCCCATCCGAGCCACCAGCGATAAGATACGTGTATGGTCGCCCCTCCACCTTTCCGAGAAGGTCATAATAGCTTCGGTCAAACATCTCCTTCATCGCACCGGACATCGATGCGAGATTTTCTGGACACGCAAAGATGAAGCCGTCGCATTTCAACAAATTCTCCGAACACGCATTTTCCGCGTGGAGCAGCACAGCACTTTCCCCTGCACCCTCGGCCGCCGCTTTCGCCATCGCCTCTGCCGTGCCGGTTCGGCTGTGCCATATGATGGCAAGTGTTTTATCATTCTCGGACATCGCGCAATCCTCGCACTGGCTTGTCGATTGTCAATCACCCGCGCTTCATTCCCTCTCAATATCCGTCTAATGCTTTGCCCATGAACGCTGAGGCAAAACACTTCGTTTGCGACATTGATCGCTCGCTAAAAGGCCAAGCATGGCTCTGGCGAAGCGCAAAAATGGAAAGCGAGGGATCAGGCCAAAATACAGATTTTGAAGATCTGGTTTCTGGGCTCTTA
>CAKZSF010000092.1 GCA_937920575.1 uncultured Sphingomonadaceae bacterium
ATCGAAGCCAATCTGGAAAGCCGCAAGGGCAAGCAGCACTGGATCGAGCTGACGCTCACCGAAGGCAAAAACCGCGAAGTGCGCCGTGTGCTGGAACATTTGGGGCTGAAAGTCAGTCGCCTGATCCGCACCGCCTATGGCCCCTTCGAATTGGATGACATTCCGCGCGGCCGCGCTGATGAAATCCGCCATGGCGATCTCTCTCGCTTCCAAAGTTGGTTGAAGAAACAATGAGGGTAATCGCAGGCGAATGGCGCGGACGGCGATTGCTGGCTCCCCCGGGTGACGAGACTCGCCCGACTGCCGACCGTACCCGCGAAACGTTGTTTTCAATGCTGACCAGTCGTCTGGGCGATTTTGAAGGGCTTAGAGTCGGGGATTTCTTCGCAGGTTCCGGCGCCTTGGGTCTGGAGGCTCTGTCGCGCGGCGCAGCAAGCTGCTTGTTTGCCGAACAGGATTCCAGCGCCTTGAAAATCCTCAAGCACAATGTCGCCGCTCTGAAAGCGCGCGAACAATGCGATGTCCGGGCGACTTCGGTGCTGACTCTCGGTCCGGCAAAGCAACCGCTTGATCTCGTGCTGATGGATCCGCCCTACAAGACAGGCGCAGGCGAGGTCGCGCTCGACAAGCTTGGGCGTCTGGGATGGTTCGCACCCTCAAGCTGGATCGTGATCGAAACGGATCGCAGCGAGAGCATTGATGTCGATGGCTTTGAAATCGAGACAGAACGCCGTGTCGGGAAAGCCAAGCTGACTTTCCTACGTCCACAAGACAGTTGAGCATGGCATCCAGAGGCGCTTGCGAGCCGCATCAATGTTCTCTAGCTGTTCGCATGACTTATGCCTGATGATCCTGCCCTTCCCGTCGCCGCCGACAATGCTGGCGAACCACCCTACCTCGCACGGTTGAACGAGCCGCAGCGCGAGGCCGTGCTGACGACCGAAGGCCCGGTGCTGATGTTGGCTGGCGCTGGCACGGGCAAGACAGCCGCGCTCACAACCCGCCTCGGCCATCTGGTCGCCACCCGCCGCGCCTGGCCCAGCGAAATTCTATGCGTCACCTTCACCAACAAGGCCGCGCGCGAAATGCGCGAGCGTGTCGGGCAATTGATCGGTCCGGCGGTAGAAGGCATGCCGTGGCTCGGCACATTCCATTCGATCTGTGCGAAGATGCTGCGCCGCCATGCTGAATTGGTGGGACTGGAAAGCAATTACACGATCATCGACATGGATGATCAGAAGCGCTTACTTAAACAGCTGATCACTGAAAACGAGTTGGATGAAAAGCGCTGGCCCGCCAAACAACTCGCCGGATTAATCGACCGTTGGAAGAATCGCGGGCTGAACCCGGCTGATCTGGATGCGGTGGAGAATGAAAGCTACGCCGATGGACAGGGGCAGAAGTTCTACCAGCTCTATCAAGACCGGCTGAAAGCGCTGAACGCCTGCGATTTTGGCGATCTGTTGCTGCATATGCTCAACATATTGCGCCAGCATAAGGACGTGTTGGCCGAATATCAGCGGCGTTTCAAATATGTGATGGTCGACGAGTATCAGGACACCAACGCGGTCCAGTATCTCTGGCTGCGGCTGCTCGCGCAGGAACGCAAGAATATCTGCGTTGTCGGCGATGATGACCAGTCGATCTATTCATGGCGCGGGGCAGAAGTCGCCAACATCCTACGGTTTGAAAAGGATTTTCCCGGCGCCAAGATCGTTCGGTTGGAGCAGAATTATCGTTCCACCCCGCATATCCTCGCTGCCGCATCGGGCCTGATCAACGCCAACAGCCAGCGGCTGGGTAAGACATTGTGGACCGAGGTTGAAACCGGCGAGAAAGTGCGCGTTATCGGGGTTTGGGATGCTCCAGAGGAAGCGCGCCGTGTGGGCGAAGAGATTGAGCGGTTGGAAGGCGAAGGCGCTGACCTCGACCAGATCGCCATTCTTGTGCGCGCGCAATACCAGACGCGCGAGATCGAGGATCGATTTATCCAGATCGGGATCAATTACCGCATCATTGGCGGATTCCGATTTTATGAGCGCGCCGAAATTCGCGATGCCCTCGCCTATTTGCGCGTCATTGCGCAGCAACAAGACGATCTCGCATTTGAGCGGATTTACAACCAGCCGAAGCGCGGGCTTGGCGCGAAGACGCTGGAATCGATGCATCGCCATGCGCGCAAGTCCGGGCTCCCATTGGCTGCAGCCTCGCTGCAGCTCGCGGACAACGACGAACTGCCCAAGCGGGCAAGCGGCACCATCGGCTCGCTGATGCGCGACTTTCTGCGCTGGCGTGAACTGAGCGAACAAGTCACGCCATCAGAACTGCTTCGCACCGTGTTGGATGAGAGCGGATACAGCGACATGCTGGCGGCAGATCGCTCAGCCGAAAGCGCGGGTCGTGCAGAGAACTTGACCGAACTAGCCCGCGCGATGGAGGAATACGAAACACTCGGCGATTTCCTCGAACATGTCTCGCTGGTGATGGACAATGACGCGAATGACGATGGCGAGAAAGTCACCATCATGACCATTCACGCCGCCAAGGGGCTGGAATTCAACCACGTGTTTCTGGTCGGATGGGAAGAAGGCGTATTCCCGTCGCAACGCTCGCTCGATGAAGGGGGGCTCGCCAGTCTGGAAGAGGAGCGCCGGCTCGCCTATGTCGCGATCACGCGCGCGCGGCGGCGCTGCACCATTCTCCATGCGGCGAACCGGCGGATCTATGGCCAATGGAGCAGCTCGATTCCCAGTCGCTTTATCGAAGAATTACCCCCTGAACATATCGAGCAGGAAACAACGCTGACCGGCGGCGCTAGCATGTGGCGCGCGAACTTCAGCGAGCAGGATGATCCCTTCGCCCATGTCGCGCAGGCCCGCCCGGACGTGGCGCAAAAGCGCGGCCCCGGTTGGCAACGCGCGCTAAGCTCAGGCTATGACCGCAAGCCCGCGCGCGTGAAGGAAAACACGCGGTCCGTGGCCAGCTTCGCCGCCAAACCCCGCACCGACATCACCGTCGGCGCGCGCGTGTTCCACGACAAATTCGGCTATGGATTTGTTACGGATCAGGAAGGCAACCGTCTGGAGATCGAATTCGAAAAAAGCGGCACGAAGCGGGTGATCGACAGCTTTGTGATGCTGGCGGATTAACTCCCCAACGCCACCCAAATCGCCGCGTACAGAGAGCTCCCGCCCAGCGTCCCGAAGGCGTGCCAAATTGGGTAGCGGAAGCGCATGCCTTTCCTACGGTAGAACAGCGTCCCGATGGTGTAGAACAGGCCGCCTATCCCGATCGCGTAGGTTGAGAAGCGCGGCAGTTCATTCCAGAAATCCGGCAGCGCAAACAGCGCAAACCACCCCAGCCCCAGATAGGACAGCAGCGACCAGCGCGAGTCCAAATTCTTGCCGAAGATTTTGAACCACACGCCGACGATCGCGAACATCCAGATGATTGTAAGGATCGTGAAAGCGCTGGCGGTTGCCGCCACGGTGAGCAGCGGGCTGAACGTCGCGGCGATCACCACATAGATTGCCGCGTGGTCCCACCGCCGCATGGTAGGTCGCCAGTCATGGCGTGGCAGCAAGTGGTAAGCGAAGGAAATACCAACCGAAAACAGGATTGCAGCGACATAGACCACTGTGGCCAACAAAACGCCGCGCTCATCGCGGGCAGCGGCCATCTGCACAAGAAATACACTCAGGATAGCCAGGCCCACCAGGCTGATCGCGTGGACGGCAAAATCTGCCTGACGTTCGGGTTTGGTGCTGCTGGGATACATAGGCTTCGGGAAAAGCCCGTCGCGCAAGCCTATGGCCTTGTCAATGCGTTAGGCTTTGGCCGCGTCGCCAGTGACGGTCTCGCCCTCAATCGCTTCACCGCGCGCCATTTTTGCGTAGAAATCAACCGGGCGCGCTAGCTCACCAAGAATATCACGGCTGCCGCCATCAATGCCAGTTTCGCAATCAAGATGTGGGCGCGGATCTTGCCAAGTGCCGAACAGGCGGTCCCAAATGCTGACAAAACCAGCGTAATTCGAATTCGCCAGTTGGCGATCGCGAATGTGGTGCACGCGGTGCGCGGCCGGGCTCATCAAAATCCAGTCAAACTTGCCCAGCGTCCATTTGGTATCGGCATGAATGAAGAAGCCCCACCACACATGGATGAATTTGGTCAGCAGGATCGCCCAGATCGGAATGCCGATCAGCAGCAGTGGTGTCGCATCAATGATAGTGCTAACCAGTTGCCCCAACGGGTGTTTGCGCACCAGCGTGAGCCAAGTAATCGTCTCGTCCGAGTGGTGCGTGGCGTGAATCGGCCACAGCGCAGGCGTGTGCTCAATCCGATGCCGCCAATAGATCACCAAGTCAGCCAGCAACAGCGTTGCAACCAACGTGGCGATCTCGGGCAAGCCCAGCCAGAACTGCTCGAAGGCAGCAATCGGCGTTACGGTTGCCGAAATCCATGATTTGGGCAGCGCGAAAAAGGGTGCGAGCAACACAAGATTGATGCTGACCAACCCAAGATTTGTCAGCGTTTCACGTTTGGCCCGCTGCATCATGCCAACCACTGCTGCGCGCTTCATCACAAGCGCAAACAGACCGAAGATCACAGTCGGCGGGAGGAGGAAACGCACCGCGTCTCCAGTGGCTGCAACGAAGCTTTCCATAGCGCTGTGAAAACTAGCGCCTAGATGGCAAACAAATGGTTAATTGGCAGACGAAATGAGCGCCTGCGCGCCCAGTGCACTCAACGGTTCAGCGAAACGTCTAGAAAGCCGGGCTTGGGCCCAACCCATTCGCCATCATCGCTGGCATTGCCGCTTTCTAGCTCTGGCTCAGGAGCGGACTTGCGTGGTTTGCGCGGTGCACGCTCCTTCTTAGGCTTCTTGGGAGCCTCTTCACGGGGTTGCTGATCAACCTCTTCATTATCCCGTTGGCGAGCACGTGATCTGCGCTTTGGCTTCTCTTCCGCGGCGTCATCATCGTCACGAGACTTAGGTTTTGGCTTCGATTTGCCCGGATCAATCAGCTCAACCCGCACGTCTTCCTTGCCAAAGACCTTGATCTTCGCGCCAGTCAGCTTCTCGACATTGCCAATCGCTTCTTCATCCTCTGGCGTCACCAGAGTAAACGCGCGGCCTTTCGCCCCTGCCCGGCCCGTGCGGCCAATACGGTGAACATAGTCATCAGGGTGCCACGGCGTGTCGAAATTGAAGACGTGGCTCACGCCCTTGATATCCAGCCCGCGCGCGGCGACATCGGATGCGACCAGAATGTTCACATCGCCCGATTTAAACCGTTCCAGT
>CAKZSF010000093.1 GCA_937920575.1 uncultured Sphingomonadaceae bacterium
CGCTTGCCGCAATATCGCTGCCTCGCTAAGGCGCTCTCAAATCACAAACCGACGCTGGTAGGGGAGAGGCCCAGCGTTGCACAAAGGACAGAATCCTATGCGTATCGACAAAATCCCCACGGGTGCGAACCCGCCCGAAGATCTCAATGTGATTATCGAAGTGCCCACTGGCGGCGAACCTGTAAAATACGAGTTCGACAAAGAGTCAGGCGCGCTGTTTGTGGACCGCATCCTGCACACGCCGATGCGCTATCCGGCCAATTACGGCTTTGTTCCGCACACATTGTCGCCCGATGGCGATCCACTGGACGCGCTGGTAATAGCGCGCAGCCCGTTCATGGCCGGCTGCGTGGTGCGCACGCGCCCGATTGGTGTGCTCAATCTGGAAGATGAGCATGGCGGCGATGAAAAGCTGATCTGTGTGCCGGTCGATACGACGTTTCCGTATTATTCGGATGTTGGCGAGACAAAGGATTTGCCAAGCATTATTTTCCAACAGATCGAGCATTTCTTCACCCACTATAAGGATCTGGAAGCCGAGAAGTGGGTCCGGATCGGCAAGTGGGGCGACGCAGCGGAAGCACGCCAAGTTGTGATTGAAGCGATTGAGCGGGCGAAAGGCTAAGGCCTGCGCGGCCGTTGCTTTTCTGAAACAGATTGAATGATCAACGCACCCTGCCCTTCTTGGGGCAAGGGCGGTTCGGCCAGCTTTATTGCCTGATCGATCAGTGCCAGCACGCGCGGATCATCATGTGAAATCCTGTCACGCAGCTTGATATGGCGAATGGTGCTGCCTGATCCTTCCAATGTCTTGTCAGGATCGTTCAGCTCTACCCCGCGCCCGAAAAACAGGCTGATCCAGCGCGGATAAAACGTTACCGAGAAAATGATGCCGCCGCGCTTAGCGTTGGATGCAAAACCCACCGCGAGCGCGTTGTAATTGTCATAGACGAGAAGGTTGGCTGTCGGATGCCGCTTGCGGAAAAACGCAATGGCTTCACGGCCCTGTGCGGCGATGTCGGGCGCGAAGCGGTCGATGAACTGATCCAGTTGCTCGCCCGCCCCGGTCATTGGCTTGGTCTTCCTACTCGCCCGCAACTGTTAGGCTGTCGACGCGGATCGTGGGCACAATCACGCTGCGCCAGTCCTCCAGATCATTGGCAGGCGTGAGCGCGGCGAACATATCGATCAGGTTCCCCGCCACCGTGAATTCTGCCACTGGCCCTGCGATTGCGCCGTTGATGATGCGGAAACCGGCTGCACCGCGGCTGTAATCGCCGGTTACGCCGTTCACGCCCTGCCCGATCAGCTCGGTCACAAACACGCCATCGATGATGTCCGCGATCAGCTCTTCGCGAGAGAGGCTGCCCGGTTCCAAAGTAACATTGCTGGTGGTGATGCCGGGCGACCCGGCTCCACTGCGCGAGGCATGGCCGGTGGGTTCGATGCCCAGCTGCTGCGCGGCAGCAAGATTGGTGATCCAGCCGGTGGGGCGGCCATTTTCGACCAGCTTGCGCGGTTGTGTCGGCAGGCCTTCGGAATCAAACGGGCGCGAGGCGAGACCGCGCAGCTTATGCGGATCTTCGCTGAAGGTGATCGCGCTGTCGAAGATTTGCTCCTCGATTTTGTCGAGCAGGAATGTGCTGCGCCGCGCCGCCGAACTGCCATTGATCGCGCCGATAAAGTGACCAATCAGGCTGGAGCCGACACGCGGATCGAACACAACGGGCATCGCCTTGCTGGGCAGCCCTTCCGGATTGAGCCGCGCCAGAGTCCGCTCCGCCGCTGCTTTGCCGATGCTGGCCGGGTCGGGCAGATCGCTGGCGTAACGCGCAGTGCGATAATCATAATCGCGCTGCATATTGCTGCCTTCACCACCGACAAGGCTGGCGCTGATAGTGGAGCGCGTGCCGCGCTGCTGGCCGACAAACCCCTCGCTGGTCGCAAGCGTGAAAGCGATTTGCGAAAATTCCGCACCCGCTCCGTCGCTGTTGGTAATGCCATCCATACTGCGCCCAGCATCCTCGGCTGCCTGAGCCTGCGCACGCAATGTGGCTGGGTCAGGTTCCGCGCTGTCGGCCATATCGAGATCAGGAAACGGTGCCTTGGCCAGCTGGTCTGGCTTGGCCAGTTGTGCATAGCGATCTTCCGGTGCCGCTTTCGCCATCGCCACGGCGCGTTCGGCCAGTTCGATGACATCGTTGGCGCTGGCGCTGGTGACATTGATAGAGGCGGTTTGCTGTCCCACGAACACGCGCAGGCCCAGTTGTTCGTTTTCCGACCGCTCGGCATCTTCAAGATTGCCCAGACGAATGCCAATTCCTGTGGTGGTGGAGACGGCGTGAACGGCTTCTGCCGCGCTGGCTCCAGCTTTGCGTGCGGCATCAATCAGTGATTGGCAGCGATCCAGCGAGTCTTGTGTAGTGCTCATGCCATGTCACATGCGCACTGCAAGAGCGGCAAGCAAGAGCTAATCAAAAGGGATCGCCAGCAGGCGACCGATTAAAGCGAGACGGCAAGAGCCTTAAAGATCGCAGTCAGCACAAATGGCAGGCCGATCGCGAGGATCCAGAGGAACGACACGTCGCGGCGGAATCGGCCAGTCAGCGACAGGTCATTGGCCTGTTCGTCGGTCAATGCGTTCCAGCGTTTCTCAAAGGCGCGACACGCCGGGATGATCAACGCCACCAGTGCGATCAGCGCAAAATACGGCAGAATCGATCCGCCTTCACCCTTGAGCGCGGCCATTGTCACAAAGATCTGCAGACCCGTGTAAACCAGCAAGGCGTAAGCGATATGATCGCTCATCCTGCCACGGAAATCCTTCGTATACTGCCTCGCGTCATGTGCGCGCGCAGACCGCTCCACTGGCTGTGCCATATGCGAACCTCTCCAAGTTCTATTTATGCGGTCAGTGTGTCATTCATTTGTTGCGCGATCAAGCCCGGTAACGGTAATTATATGTTGCAACGCAACATGACGTTGGAATCTGAAGGGAAAATCGCACAGCATGCAGGAATCTTGCCAAATACGCATTTGCGGGGGTTTTCGTTAAGCGTTGCCATGCTACATACTTCGCCATGAGTGTACTGGACGACCCTGAAAGCACCGAGGCGATTGCCGCCGCAATGGAAGAAGCCCCAAGCAACGCCGCCCCACCTATTCCGCAGGGTGGCCTCGAAGTTGTCTCGATTGCGAAAAGCTATGACAAACGCGCGGTGCTCAGTGACATATCGCTGACTGTCGGCAAGGGCGAAGTGCTGGGTCTGTTGGGCCCCAACGGTGCGGGTAAGACAACCTGTTTCTATTCGATCATGGGGCTGGTGAAGCCTGACGCAGGGCGCATTCTGATGGATGGCGTCGATGTGACCAAGTTACCGATGTATCGTCGCGCTATTTTGGGTCTGGGCTATTTGCCACAGGAAACCAGCATTTTCCGGGGCATGACAGTTGAGCAGAACATCGACTGCGTGTTGCAAATGGTCGAACCGGACAAGGAAACCCGTGCCAGCGAATTGGAACGCTTGCTCGATGAATTTGGCCTGACGCGATTGCGCGAAAGCCCGGCCATGGCCCTGTCGGGCGGTGAGCGGCGGCGCTGCGAGATTGCCCGGGCGCTGGCGGCGCACCCGTCCATTATGCTGCTCGACGAGCCATTTGCCGGCATTGATCCGCTGTCGATTGGTGACATTCGCGATTTGGTGAAAGACCTCAAGCAACGCGGAATTGGTGTTCTGATCACGGACCACAATGTTCGCGAGACGCTCGAGATCGTCGATCGCGCCTGCATTATATATGGCGGCCAAGTGTTGTTTGCAGGGAGCCCGGAAGAGCTTGTGGCGGACGAGAATGTCCGGCGCCTGTATCTGGGCGAAGGGTTC
Source organism: uncultured Sphingomonadaceae bacterium (assembly GCA_937920575.1). Taxonomy (GTDB): domain Bacteria; phylum Pseudomonadota; class Alphaproteobacteria; order Sphingomonadales; family Sphingomonadaceae; genus CAKZSF01. Next base: position 3,882 of record CAKZSF010000093.1, read on the forward strand.
ACACTGTAATGGTGCAGCCAGAGCGAGCATAACAGATGGCTCTCGGCCCTCGCCTAGACCTAAGACAATCCCAATCGCTGGTGATGACGCCGCAATTGCAGCAGGCGATCAAGCTGCTCGCGTTGTCCAACCTCGAAATCGAAAGCTTCATCGGCGATGCGTTAGAGAACAACCCGCTGCTAGAAGCAGGTGAAACGCGCTCCGAGCCCACCGATGCAGGTGAGGCGGATGGCGGCAGTGGATTGGAAGCACCGCCTGACGCGCCAACGACTGACCAACTGATCAACAAGGGCGAAGGCGAAGCGGATGCCCCGCTTGATATCGATGTAACCGCGCTTGACCGTGATCGCGATACTGGTGATTGGTCAGCCCATTCGAGCGGCGGCGGCATGGGTGAAGACGCGCCAATAGAGCAGCATTCTGAGACGGATATCTCGCTCGCTGATCATCTCTATTTGCAGCTCGGCGCTGTTGCCGATTGCCCGCGCAAAGAATTTATCGCGCACTATCTCATCGGCTTGCTGGATGAGGCGGGCTATCTTACCGCGCCGCTCAACAGCATCGCGCTCGACCTCGATTCCAACATTGCCGAGGTCGAGGGTGGGTTGGCGCTGGTGCAAAGCCTGGAACCGGCTGGCATTGGCGCGCGCACGCTATCGGAATGTCTCGCGCTGCAAGCGATAGAAGCCGACCGCTATGATCCCTGCATGGAACGGCTGATCACCAATCTCGACCTGGTCGCCAAAGGCAGCTTTGCGCAATTGCGCCGCATATGCAGCGTCGATGAGGAAGACCTCGCCGATATGCTGTGTGAGTTGCGCGCCTATGATCCCAAGCCCGGCCTTGCCTTTGGCGGGGGTGCTGCGGCCGCAGTCGTCCCGGACATTCTGCTCAACGCAGCTGACGATGGTGGATGGGATATTCGTTTGAACGAGGCCACGCTGCCGCGACTGGTGGTCAATCGCGGCTATTATATAGAGTTGCGCGAGGGCTGCACTGATAAGTCATCGCAAGGCTGGCTGAATGAAAAGCTCGCCGATGCCAATTGGCTGATCAAGGCGCTGGATCAGCGGCAAAAGACAATCCTGAAAACTGCGGCTGAAATTGTGAAGCAGCAAGACGGCTTCTTCCGCAAAGGCGTCTCAGAGCTCAAGCCGCTCACACTCAAGACTGTCGCTGAAGAAATCGAGATGCATGAATCGACTGTCAGCCGCGTCACCAGCAACAAATATTTGCATTGCGACCGCGGCACGTTTGAATTGAAATACTTCTTTATGTCT
>CAKZSF010000094.1 GCA_937920575.1 uncultured Sphingomonadaceae bacterium
TGTTTCCACATCAGCGGAACGGGCAATGGATTGGCCAATCTAACGTCGGGCACAAATTCGATTGTGCTGACCGAATATGATCCCGCGCAAGCGCTGGACCTGATCGAGAAGTATCCGATTTCGAAGCTCTTTCTTGTGCCCGCCGCTATTCAAATCCTGCTGAACCATCCGCGCAGCAACGAAGTGGATTTCTCGCGCCTGCGCTACATCACCTATGGCGCTTCGCCCATTCCTTTGGAGCTGATGAAAGCGGCCATGGAGAAGCTCGGCTGCGGATTTGTGCAGATGTACGGTATGACCGAAACGTCCGGCACCATTACCGCGCTTGACCCGTGTGATCACGTTCCAGAAGGCAGCGAGAAAATGCGCTCTGTTGGCACCGCCCTTCAAGGAGTGGAGCTTAAAGTTGTCGACGAAACCGGCAACAGCGTGCCGCCCGGAACGATCGGCGAAATCGCAACCCGCTCGGCCAAGAATATGGCTGGCTATTGGCGGCTTCCCGAAGCCACCGCCGAAACCATTGATTCTGATGGGTGGCTGCGTACCGGCGATGCAGGCTATCTCGATGAAGATGGCTATCTCTATATCCGCGACCGCGTGAAAGACATGATCATTTCCGGCGGTGAAAATGTCTATCCTGCCGAGGTTGAAAACGCGCTCTATGCCCACCCTGAGGTGGCCGACGTGGCCGTGATCGGAGTCCCGCATGAAAAATGGGGCGAAGCAGTCAAAGCCTGTGTGGTGTTGAAGGACGGGGCCAACCTAACCGAAGCGGATATTATCGCTCATGCGCGTGAGCATATTGCGGGCTATAAATGTCCCAAGAGTGTCGATTTTATCGACGCCCTGCCGCGCAACCCATCCGGCAAAATCCTGCGCCGCGAATTGCGCGAGCCCTATTGGGAAGGCAAAGAAAAGGCCGTGAACTAAGTCGCGTTTGGCTGAGGTAGTGGACGGCGTCCTAGACCAGCGAAAAGTTCTGCGCGGAGCGGCTATTCAAACATCTCTCTATCGAATGTGAGCGCAAGAAGATTAGGTGTTGGCTTTGGCCGCCGATCGCCCGGCAATATAGCCAAAGGTCAGCGCCGGGCCCAGCGTGCCGCCCGCCCCCGCGTAAATCCCGCCGGTTGGGCAAGCAATTGCATTGCCTGCACCATAAAGCCCGGCGATTGGTTCGCCATCATGGTTTAGGATTTGCGCTTTGCCATCAGTGCGCGGGCCGCCATTTGTCCCGAGCAAACCCATCCGGATTTCAACCGCATAGAATGGGCCTTGCTCAATTGGGCCAAGCGTTACCGCCGCGCCTTCGCGGCTACGGTCGCCATAGAAATGATCGTAGGAGGAGGTTCCGCGGGAAAAGTCTGGGTCTTGCCCCGATGCTGCGTGAGAATTGAACCGAGTGACCGTTTCAGACAACGCATCCGCGTCAATGCCGAGCATTTCGGCGAGCGCTTCCAGAGTTTGCGCGCTTTGCACCCATTCAGGCACAGGCTGCCCCGGCAAACGCGGGCCGATAGGATATCTTTCGACATACTGCGCGTCGCAAATCAGCCATGCAGGCAAGTTGGGATAGTCATACGTTTGCGGGTCAAAGGCATGAAAGGCCCCGGCCAATGCTGAGTAATTCGCAGCTTCGTTGCAAAAGCGCTTGCCTGTGCGGTTGACCATGATTGAATGCGGCGCGGTGCGCTCAATCAACACCGGCGCAGCGCGCTGCTCACCGCCTTCCCAGGGATTGTCAGGGATGACCAAGGTTGGCGCCCACCAGGCTTGCGTCATATTCCCAAGTTTTGCGCCCGCTTTCATAGCAAGCGCCAGCCCTTCACCGCGCGCAGTGGGTGGAGAGGCAGGCGCGTCCATTGGCCCTTTGAGGAAAGTCTGGCGCGCATCCTCATCCCATTCAAACCCGCCGGTCGCGATAATGACTGCGTTGTTGGCGTGCAGTTGGAAGCTCTTGCCAGCTTGCTCGCCTTCGATGCCGACAATCCGCGCACCATCGCGCAGCAATCGCTTGGTTTCAACGCCTGTGCGCGGCTCGATCCCCCGGGCCAAACACGCCTTGAGCAATCGCGCGACCATCGCTTGGCCAAAGCCGCGCTCTTGGTTCTCCATCCGGCGCTGCAATTCGGATGGGTCGACCACACCGCTGCCGCCTCCCAAAGGCGTTTCGCGCAGCATCATGGGTTTGGGCTCTTCAATGGCGTAGATGCGACTCGCCCAATCGCCCAGCTCGCCCAATGCAAACAGATCATGGTCGAGCGCGCGCCCCCCTTCAGGTTTTGCACCGGGCCGATCCACGTAGTAATCGGGATAGCCTTGTAGAAGCGAGACCGACAGCGCGCCTTGTGCTTCAAGAAATTCAAGTGCTTCTGGCCCTGTGTTGACAAAGGCTTCTAGCGTTTCGTCCACCAAGTCGCCGTGATCGAGCGCCCGAAAATAGGCCAGTGCATCTTCTCGGCTATCCGCCATCCCTGCCGCACGCTGGCGTGGATTGTTTGGAACCCAGATCACTCCGCCGGAAATAGCTGCCGTCCCGCCTATGCGGTCAAACCGCTCGATCAACGCGACCGACGCACCTGTTTCATGCGCGGCAAGAGCAGCAGCCATACCGCTCGCACCGCAGCCCAGAATGATGACATCGACGTTTTCCATCAGATGCAGTGTCGCGGCGAACTGTGCGGACGCCAACTCTCCATTTTCGCGGGGTGCGCGCGCTAGCAAGCATTGCTAGGCCGTAAACCGAACAGGAGAGGCGCACATGAAACTCGAAGGCAAAATCGCAGCGATCACAGGCGGCACGGCAGGATTGGGACGCGGCATTGCCGAGGCCTATCTCGCTGAGGGCGCATCGGTCGCTTTGTTCGCTCGCAATGCGGAAAAGGGCGCGAAAGTGCTCGAAGAATTGGGAGCAGGCGATCGCGCCATCTTTGTGTCCGGCGATGTGATGAACCAGTCCGATGTCGAGGGGTTTGTCGACCATGTCGTTGAAAGCTTCGGCACAGTCGACATTCTGGTCAACAATGCAGGCGGAGCGGGTGATTTGCAGCCGATGATTGATCTGAGCGATGAAGCCTTTGACGAAGCGATGAAGTGGAATGTCTATTCTACTTTCTGGGCTTCGCGCCGAGCGCTGAAAACGATGATCCCGGCTAAGTCAGGCCGCATCATCAACATGTCTTCTATGGAGGGCAAGCACGGCAAGGCTATCTTCACCGCCTACACCGCGGCCAAACATGCTGTGCTGGGTATGACGAAGAGCCTGGCGCGCGAAGTGGGGGAACTGGGCATTACCGCGAACAGCATTTGCCCTGGTCTCGTGGTGACAGACATTATCAAGAACAACGGCCCTGCCACGGCGAAAGCAATGGGCATGGAGCTCGATGAAATGATCACCATGTTCGCTCAGGAATCGGCTATCAAACGACCCAATACGGTCGAGGAGATTGCGGCGGTCGCTCTACTGCTCGCGAGCAAAGAAGGCGCTGGTATCACAGGCGCTTCGATCAGTGTGGATGGTGGTACGGCGCAGTTCTGAGCGCGCCTATTCCTGCAGTTTCGCCATAGCTGCCCCAACCGAGGCTTCGATATCGCCCGCTTGCGGGTTGCCGCGCAAGGTCAGCCCGCCATTGGGTTGGATATTCTGCCCCGTGACAAAGGCTTCATCACTGGAGAGCCAAAGGCAAGCATTGGCCACGTCGTCACACGTGTTGAGCCGACCCAGCGGATATTTGGGCAAGAACGCATCGACAAGCCCGGGCACTTGAAAACTCTCCGCCGTCATCGGGCTTTCGGTAAACGCGGGCGATACTGTGTTGGCTTTGATTCCAAACTGGCCAAAATCATTGGCAACGCATTCAATCATCGCCTCGCCTGCGCGTTTCGTGCCGATATAGGCTGCGTGATTGTTGATCAGCGCTTTGGTCGTGGCCGAGCTTAAGCAAATGATCGAGCCGCCTTGCGGTGTTTGGTCTTTCATCGCAGCGACAAAGGCCTGGAGGAAATGATGCACGCCCTTAAATTGCAGGGCAGTAATCTTGTCCAAATCCTCTTCACTGGTGTCCAGCAAGTTTGACAACAGCCCCCAGCCACTCGCGTTGATCGCGCTGTCGACGCGTCCCATTTTCGCCGCCGCTTCGGAAGCCAAGCCATGAACCTGTCCGTGATCGGTAATGTCGCACAATGCATAATGCCCGCCGATCTCATCAGCCAGCTTGGCAAGCGGTTCCTCATTGCGGCCCGACACCATAACTTTTGCGCCTTCCTTGGCGAAAAGCCGGGCGATGACTTGCCCCATATTGCCTTCGCTTGCTGCGCCCAAGATCACTGCCGTTTTGCCTGCAAGACGTCCCATATCGCCTCTCCCAATTTGTTTTGCTTGTTGGCACTCTAGGGCTTTGCCTGTTGGAGCGCCCTTCCCAAAAGTGCCCATGGAAGAGCGTGCGCAAACCAGCGATACAGTGATGCATTAAAGAGGGAGAGAGGCGCATGTTTTCAGGGCCAATCGAAGACCGGCTCGCCATTCGCGAGTTGAACGATACATATGGCGACGGCGTGGTCATGATGGATGCCGATATTTGGGGTTCGGTCTGGGCCGATGATGCCAGCTGGGACTTTATGGGCATGACCATCGAAGGGCGAGAGGCGATCGTGCAAACATGGAACGGCGCGATGGGCAATTTTGACAAGGTCAGCTTCTCTTGCGTCCCTTCGATGATCGAAGTCGATGGCGACACAGCCACAGCGCGTTGCCAGACGCAGGAAGTGCTCAAGGGCAAGGATGGCTCGACCCGTCTGATCGGCGGGCTTTATAAAGACAAGCTCGCCAAACGCGATGGCGCATGGGTCTATACCCACCGCGCGTTTGAGATTATCGCAGAATACAACCAGCAAGAAGAAGGCTGAACAAACATGGCCAAAATCGTCATTTCCGCGCAGATTGATCTACCGGCTGAAAAGCGGGAAGAAGCACTCAAAACCGCACAGCCTTTTATTGATGGCGCGCTCAGCCAGGATGGTTGCATCCACTATGATTGGAGCGCTGACCTCAACAACCCTAAACGCGTGAATGTCTTTGAGGAATGGGCATCTGAAGCGGCCCTCGCCAGCCATTTCGCCAACAAACATTACGCAGGAATGTTGGGTCATTTGGGCAGCTTCGGGATCGAAAATGCGGTTAGCCGCAAATACCGCGTCGATGCCGAGGATGAAGTCTATGGCCCCGACGGTAAACCAACAGAGCAATTCGCCTGAAGCTGCTAGCTGCGATATTGGCAGGCGGCGAAGCGCGCCGCTTTGGCAGCGACAAGGCCGAAGCCTTGTATCAAGGCGAGCGGTTGATTGACCGCGTTGCCCAAACGCTCGGCGAGCAATCGGACGCGCTCATCGTGTGTGGACGCAAGGACAACCGCTTTGTTTGCGTGGCCGACGCCCCTGAGGATGGGCTTGGCCCTTTGGGCGGCCTCAATGCAGCTTTGATCTATGCCCATCGCAATGGATTTGATGGCGTGCTGAGCGCGCCATGCGATGTCCCCGACCTGCCCAGCAATTTGCGTCAGCTTTTGGCCAACGACCTGGGCCGCGACGAGGCGTCTTTCGTCGCGCAATTGCCCCTGATCGGCTTGTGGCCAGCAACCCTTCAGCTGCAGCTGGAGCGCTATATCCGGACAAGCAATCGGTCGATGAGAGGGTTTGTACGCGACATTGATGCGCACGCGGTTGAGCTGTCCCAAACGCTCAAAAACATCAATCGACCGACCGACTTAAACTGACCGCAAAAGAGCGGCCAAGCAAACCCGTTACAGTTTCAGCATTTGCTTGCCGCGGTTCTTGCCTGTGAAGAGCCGCTGGAGAGTATCCGGCGCGTTCTCAAAACCTTCCTGAATGTCTTCCTGATATTTCAAGCGACCATCTTTCACGAAGCCTTCGAGCCGTTTGCGCAACGCAGGAAATTCCGCTGCCCAATCGAGCACAATAAAGCCGGCCATGCTCGCGCGCCGGAAAACGAGATTAAAGTAGTTTTCCGGCCCGGCAGGCAGATTGCCTGTTTCGTAGCGGCTGATCCCACCGCAAATCACCACACGCGCGCCGGTCGCTATGCAGCCCAGCATGTCATTGAGGATGGTGCCCCCCACATTGTCGAAGATCACATCGACGCCGCCGGGGCAATGCTCCTTGATCTGCGCTTTCACATTGCCAGCTTTGTAATCGATGGCCGCATCATAACCGGCTTCTTCAACCAGCCATTTGCACTTTTCCGGCCCGCCCGCGATGCCCACAGTTCGGCATCCCGCAATTTTCGCCAATTGGCCAACGATCGAGCCAGTTGCGCCCGCAGCGCCGGACACCAGCACAGTGTCGCCCGCAACAGGCTTGCCCACTTTGAACAGGCCGCAATAGGCGGTTAGCCCGGTGGTGCCGAGCACTGACAAGACAGCCGTCGGCGAGATATCGGTTTCAATCTTGGTCAGCTCTTTGCCGCCAATCACCACATGTTCCGACCAGCCGGTTGAGCCAAAAACCAAATCGCCTTTCGAAAGCTTTGGGTAATGGCTCTCCACCACTTCGCAAATGCCGCTGCCGCGCATCACATCGCCGATATTCATCGGCGCAACGTAATCGGCAATGTTCTCCATCCAGCCCTTTTGCGCCGGATCAAAGCCCAGATAGAGCGTCTTCAAGAGCACCTCGCCCTCGCCTGGCGCGCAAAGCTGCGTCTCGACCAGCTTGAAATCATCCTCCGCAATGCCGCGCCCGCGTGGATGTCCGTTCAAAAGCCATTGTCTGGTCTGGGTCATAGGGAAGTGCTCCTTTGGATATCTTGCGCTGCCTAATGCGCATGACGGACCGCGCGCACCACGGACAAAAGTGTCAGTCGAGCGGATTGCACGATCTGTTATCGTGATCAGCAATAACCAATGGGAGCTAGCGGGCTATGGGCGTTCAATCTCACAAGACGTTTTGCCGATTCTGTCATGCCAACTGCGCGATGATCGTCGATGTCGAGGACGGCAAGGTCAAAGCCGTTCGCGGCGATCCGGATGATCCAGCCTATGGCGGATACACCTGCAAGAAGGGACGAGAGCTTCCGGATTCTCACAACAATGAAGACCGTTTGCACCACTCGCTTATCCGCGACGCCAACGGGGAGTTTCAGGAAACCCCGATGGCAGAGGCGCTCAGCCATGTCTCTGGTGAATTGAAACGCATTATCGACAAATACGGGCCAGATTCGGTTGCCGTTTTTATGGGTTCAGGCGGTTATCAAAACTCGGCTGCGATGATGAGCTCTTTGAGTTTTTGCCAAGCCTTGGGCACCAAGCATTTCTTTACGTCCGTCACGCTTGACCAGCCGGCGAAGGTTTTCACAACCGAACGCTATGGCAAATGGGAAGGCGGCGTGAACACTTTTGCGACCGCTGATGTTGCTCTGTTCATTGGCAACAATCCGATTGTCTCACATTATGCGCCGGTCGGTGGCGTGCCACCGTTTAGCCCATCCAAACGCATTCGTGACCGCAAGAAAGATGGTCTCAAACTGATTGTGGCTGACCCGCGCTTGGCCGAAGTTGGCCAGTTGGCGGACATCTATTTGCCTGTAAAACCCGGCGAAGACCCTGCCCTGCTGGCCGGAATGCTCAACGTGATCATCAATGAAGAATTGTATGATCGCAATTTCGTTATGGCCCAAGTCGATGGGTTTGAAGAACTGGCCGAAGCCGTCCAAGCCTTCCCGCCCGAAATCGCCGCGGAACGCGCGGGTGTTGACGCTGACCAGCTGATCGCGGCTGCGCGCATGTTCGGCAATGGCAACAAAGGCTGCGCAGTAACCGGAACCGGCCCAGAGATGGCTGGCAATGGCACTCTGACCGAGTATCTAGTCACCTGCCTCAACACGATTTGTGCCCGTTTCAGGCAGGAAGGGGAGAAAGTGGGCGTGCCCGGCGTCTTCACAGTCCAGATGGGCAAGAACCGCGCACAAGTGGCTCCACCTGCTCCGATGTTCGGGCGCGAGGGCGATGCCAAATCGCGTTTTCGCGGCCTTGGTCAATTGCTGTTCGAAATGCCCTGCAATGTGATGGCCGATGAAATCCTCACGCCCGGCGATGGGCAGATCCGAGCGCTCATCTCCGTGGGCGGCAATCCGGAAGTGGGTTTTCCCAATCAGCTCAAAATGCGTCGCGCGCTCGAAGATTTGGAAATGTTCGTGCAGATCGACCCGTGGATGAGCGCCAGCGCGCGACGGGCCGATGTTGTGCTCGCCCCATCGCAATGCCTGGAACGTGAAGACATTACCAACCTGTCCGAATGGTGGCACGACACCGCTTATGCGCGCTACACGGAAGCGCTGGCCGAAGCGCCAGGTGACGTGATCGACGAATATCAGATGTTCTGGCATCTGGCGAAGGATCTGGGCATTCAAATGAAGCTGCCCGGCGGCGACGTGCCAATGGGTGATGCCCCTCCATCGAAGGAAGAGTTCCTCGATCTGATGGTGGCAGGATGCCTTGTCCCACCCAGCAAAGTGCGCGCCGATGCAGCGAAAGATGGCGGCGCAGCACAGATCTATGATGATGTGCATCCGGTGATCGAGCCGCTTGATGAAGAAGAGCGCTATCGCTTCCAATTGAACGCTGGAGATATGCCTGCCCATTTGGAGAAATACTCGGCCGATGCGGCGCGGGCCGAAGGTTTCGATTTCCGGCTGATTTCGCGCCGCTCTAAAGGGCGGTTCAATTCGATCGGTCAGCCGCTCACCAATCTTGGCAAGAAGGTGACGACCAATCCCGCTTACATCCATCCCGATGATATGGCTGAGCACGGCATTACTGATGGTGATGTGATCGAGATTACCTCGGCCCATGCTTCGATCCACGGGGTCGCCAAAGGGTCTGACCGGGTGCGCCGTGGGCTGATTTCGATGGCGCATGCTTTTGGCGATGCAAGCGCTGGCAAGCACAATGTCCATGAAATGGGCGGCTCCACAAACCGGCTGACCAGCGATGAGGTCGATTACGATCCGATCACCGGGCAAGCCTTGCAAAGCGCAATCCCTGTCAAAATCGCGTCAACTTAACCCGAACATAGAAAGCGACATTATGCCCCAAAACAGGCGTTTCCTCCTCCAGCGTCGTCCCGATGGCGAGCCGGTTCCCGAAGACTTCGAACTGGTGACAGAAGAAACACCGCAGTTGGCCGACGGTCAGTTTCTGATTCGCAATCACTATGCCTCGCTGGATCCGGCGATGCGCGGATGGATGGATGCCGGCGGGAATTACATGCCGCCTGTACCACTGGGCGATGCGATGCGCGCAAGCACGATTGGTGTGGTTGAGGAAAGCAAGGCCGAAGGGTTTGAAAAGGGCCAATGGGTGATGGGCCTTAACGCGCTGGAGGATTATTCGATCAGCATGGTCGGCGGATTTACCCAGCCGATTGATCCTTCGCTGGTGCCTGAGATTACCAATTACCTCTCGATCTTTGGGGCGGTCGGCATGACCGCCTATTTCGGTTTTCTGGAAGTGTGCGAACCGAAAGAAGGCGAAACTGTACTGGTGACAGGCGCTGCAGGCGCGGTCGGCTCTCTGGTCGGACAGCTTGCCAAGATCCATGGCTGCCGCGTGGTAGGCATTGCTGGTGGGCCGGAAAAATGCGCTCGGTTGACCGAGAAATACGGGTTCGATGCGGCAATCGACTATAAGGGCAAAGACGAGTCTGCGCTAACCGAAGCCATTGCCCAGGCTTGTCCCAAAGGCGTTGATGTCATCTTCGAGAATGTCGGCGGCGCAATCCTGGATGCAGGGTTGATGAACCTCAACCTCTATGCCCGCGTGGGCCTGTGCGGGTTGATCAGCGAATACAACACAGAGGCGGTCGGCGCGCGCAATCTGTGGAATCTCATTGTCACCCGCTCATCAATTCGCGGCCTATTGGTGATGGATTTTGTTGAACGCTTCCCAGAAGGTGCAGCCAAGATGGGCGAATGGGCAGCCAGTCACGGGCTAACGATTGACGAGCATGTCGATGAAGGTCTGGAAGGGGCGTATGACAGCTTCATGCGGCTGTTCGCTGGGTCAAACGACGGCAAAATGATCTTGAAGATCGCTTGAGGGAGCCAGAGAATATGACACCTATTCAAACCATTGAGGCCTTTATTGCGGCATGGGATGCGTATGATCTGGAGGCGATTTACTCCTTCATGGCCGATGATATCGAATGGACTGACATTCCACTCTCGACCGTCAAAGGCATTGATCAAGTCCGGGCCAAGATGGACAGCTTCCCTGGAGTGGAAGCCTGTGGGTTTGATACGCATTTCATTGCAGCCAATGGCAATGTCGTGCTGACAGAACGCACTGATTGGTTCCAGATGAAAGGCAAGAAGCGCACGATACGCGTGATGGGCACTTTCGAACTGAATGATGAAGGCAAGATCCGGCGTTGGCGCGACTATTTCGACAGCGCCGAATTTGGCCGCGAATTTGGTGATCTGGCAGAGGGCTAGCGCCCGTTCTAGCGCGGCTTAGCCCTCGCCAATTCGATAGGGCGCAATCCCGCCTACCCTAACACTTTCACGAATCGCGCACAGGCCGTGCCCACGGCTAGGTTGTGCCAATAATCTCCATCGCAACAGGGATCAGCGAGAATTTCCATGAACAAGCCTCAGACCAATATGTTCGCGCCTGAAACTCTGCTCGATCCGTTCGACCACTACCGCGCCGTGCATGACGCGGATATCGACGCAGAAGTGGTCGAGGGAATGGGTGCCTATGTCGTCTATTCCTATGCCCTGTGTAACGAGGCAGCTGGAAAGCCTGAGATTTTCTCCAATGACTTCACCTCGCTCATGGGACGCGAGGAGGATGAGGAGATCAATGCGATATTGGCCGAAGGCTGGCCGGACGAAGCCACCTTGCTAACGGCCGATGCCCCCGTCCACACCCGCAATCGCAAGCTGGTCAATCTCGCATTCTCCGCCCCGCGAGTGAACGCGATTGAGGAAGTCATGCGCGAAAAATCGATTGGGCTGATCGCCGACATGGCCAACAAAGGTGGCGGCGATTTTGTCGAAGACTTCGCGATTCCGCTGCCCGTCCACATGATTGCCGGGCAAATCGGTCTCGACAAGGATGCCAAGCAGGTTAAGAAATGGTCGGACGCCGCGGTCGACCGCTTCAGCCAAATGGTCGATCATGAGCGCAAGAAAGAATGCGCGCGCTCGCTGGTCGAATATCAGCACTATATGAAAGGCATGATTGATGACCGCCGTGCGAATGGCGGTGATGATCTGCTGACCGACCTCGTGAATGCAAGGGTCGAAGGCGAAACTCCGCTGACTGATCCTGAAATCATGTCGATCATGCAACAGTTTATGGTGGCAGGGAACGAGACGACAACCAGCACGATTGCTGGGTGCCTTCTCCAACTTATCCGCAATCCGGAACAGATGGAAAAGGCCAAAGCGGCGGCCGGTGGACGCGACCCCAAACTGATTGGCAATATGGTCGAAGAAGCCCTGCGCTTCGAAACGCCGACAGCCGGCATGTGGCGGATTGTCAAAGAAGACACTGCACTGGGTGAGCATGAGATTCCGGCCGGAAGCGTTGTGCAATTGCGCTATGCGGCGGCCAACCGGGACCCTGCGAAGTTCGAGAATCCCGACGTTTTTGACATTGAGCGCAAGAACGCCCGAGCGCACCTAGCTTTCGGTAAGGGCCCGCATATGTGCGTTGGCAATATGCTCTCTCGCAAAGAAATGCTGGTCGCGTTTGATGAGCTGCTGGAGAGATTGGACAATTTCCAGCTTTCTGATCCTGACGGAATCGAGGTGCTGCCAAACATCCTGTTGCGCGGCATCACGAAGCTGCCGATTAGCTACGAGGTGGCTGCGTGAACTTCGACCTCTCCGAAGAGCAGGAATTGTTTACGTCTACGGTTGAGCGGTTCACAGCCTCGATTGATGTCGAGGCGCGTCACGGCCTACGCGGGCTTGAAGCCGGATATGACAAGACGCGATGGGCCGCCCTCGCCGAGCTTGGCCTGATTGCATTGTCAGCATCTGAAGAAGCGGGCGGCATCGGTGGCAGCGCGCTCGATCTGGCACTGGTGGGTGAGGCGTTGGGCAAAGGCAATGCCCCTGATCCGTGGCTCGAAAATGGCGTTTTTCCTGCACGGCTGCTGGCCGCCGGTGGCGCGCAAGAGACACTCGAAAGCGTGTTGTCGAGCGAGAACATTGTCGCGGTCGCATGGGCCGAGCGTTCGCAGCGCTACAACTGGACGCCGTCCAGCACCAAGCTTTCAGGCGGCGCGATTACAGGCGAGAAGACTTTTGTGATGGGCGCGGCTCTGGCTGACCATCTGATCGTCACAGCGCTCGATGGTGATGCGACCGCCTTCTTCCTGATCCCGTCGACCAGCGAAGGGGTGGAGATACGCCAATATCGCTTGGCCGACGGTTCGATTGCAGGCGAAGCGCTTTTGCGCGCAGTTGCTGTGTCGGATGCGGACCGGCTGGATATTGACGAGAACGCACTGCGAGCGATCATAGCTGATATGCGCGTTCTGGCCTCGGCGGAGCTGCTTGGCCTTGGCCAGCGCCTGCTCGATGACACCGTCGCTTACGTGAAGGAACGCGAGCAGTTTGGCGTCCCCATTGGCAGCTTTCAGGCGCTGCAACACCGGCTTGTCGATTGCTACGCCCGGATCGAGCAGGCACGCTCGATGGTCTATCGCACGGCCATGACCGCCAGCGACGATCCAGCCGGGTTGCAGGCCGCCGCCGCAGGGGCAAAAGCTTTCGTCACTGAACACGTCGATCATGTCGCGCGCGAAGCGGTGCAAATGCACGGCGGTATGGGAATTACTGACGAGCTGGCCATCGGCCACGCGATGAAGCGGGTACTCGTGCTCGCGCGGCTGTTCGGCGATGTGGACACCAACCTCGCAGATTATGCGATGGCTGCTTAAGGGAGGGCGTGATGGCTGTATTGGCACCAATTGACTCAAAGCTGTGGAGCGATGATGCCGAGCCGCATTTGATGGGCGGGCGCAAGCCTGATGGACAGATTGTCTTTCCCATGCCCCAAGGCGATGCCGCGCAAGATGTCGAGCCTTACAAGCTCTCGCGCCATGGCAAGCTGTGGTCTTGGACAAGCCAGGATTTTCTTCCCAAAACGCCGTATGAAGGGCGTGGCTCAGGTCCAGAGGAAGGCCCGCCGGACTTCGTCCCGTTCCTGCTTGGCTATGTCGAATTGCCCGGCGAGGTGATTGTCGAGACATATATCGCCCATGCCAAATTGGACGATCTCACACTCGGCATGGACATGGAATTTTGCATCGTGCCCTTCAACGATACGCACACCACCTTTGCCTATCGCCCTGCCGGAACAGGAGCTTAAGCTATGAGCGAGAATGTTTATATCATTGGCGCGGGCATCCATCCCTTCGGGCGGACTGACGCGCGTTCAGGGCGCGAGCAAGGCGTCTATGCCGTACGCGAAGCGATGGCGGATGCGGGATTGGAATGGTCGGACATCGAATGCGCTTATGGCGGTTCGGCGGCGGCAGGCAACGCGGACATTATGGTCAATGAGTTGGGGCTGACATCCTTGCCCTTCACCAATGTCGCCAATGGCTGCGCCACGGGCGGCAGCGCGCTGGCCTCTGCACAAATGGCGATCGCCAGCGGGATGTATGACCTTGCCTTGGCGACAGGTTTTGACAAGCATCCGCGCGGTTCGTTCAATGCGTCTCCGGCTGATTACGGCCTGCCTGAATGGTATGGCCAAACCGGCATGATGCTCACCACGCAGTTCTTTGCTCTTAAGATCCAGCGCTATATGCAGTTGCACGGTATCAGCCGCACGACACTTGGCAGAGTGGCGGAGAAAGCCTTCCGCAATGGCGCGAAGACGCCCCATGCGTGGCGGCGCTCCGAGATTGATTTGGACACGATCATGAACGCGCCAATGATCAATGACCCGCTCACCAAATTCATGTTCTGCTCACCGGCCGAGGGCGGCGTGGCGCTGATCCTGGCGAGCGAGAAAAAGATGAAGGAGCTGGGCGCGCACGGAGTCAAAATTGCGAAGATCGCGGTGAAGACCCGCCCGCCTGACAGTTTCGAAGTGTTCCAAGCCGGCGTGAGCGTCAAAGAGGGTGGCAAGCCAACAGTGCTAGCCTCGCAAGCTGCATTCGAAGGCGCAGGGATCGGGCCTCAGGATATTGATGTCGCGCAATTGCAAGACACCGAAAGCGGCGCGGAAATCATGCATATGGCCGAAAACGGCTTTTGCGCGGATGGCGATCAGGAGAAGTGGCTCGCAGAAGGCGTCACCGAAATTGACGGCAAGCTGCCGGTGAACACCGATGGTGGATGCTTGGCATGCGGCGAACCAATTGGCGCATCTGGCCTCAGGCAAGTCTACGAGAATGTCGAGCAGCTCCGCGGCCGTGCAGGCGAGCGGCAAGTCCCCAATGATCCGAAAACCGCATACAGCCATGTCTATGGCGCGCCGGGGCTTTCGGCTGTCGCGATTTTGGAGAGGTAGAAAACTATGGGCAGGATGAGCGGCAAAGTCGCAATCGTGACAGGCGGCGCTGAAGGGATCGGCGCGACCGTTGCACGGCAGTTCGTCGAGGAAGGCGGGCAAGCGCTATTGTGCGATGTGCAGATCGATAAGGCGCAGGCTCTCGCCAATGAGCTGGGCGACAATGCGCATGCGTTTGAGCTGGATGTGCGCGATCTCGATGGTTGGCATAATGCCGTGAAGGAAGTTCAGGCCAAATTTGGCAAGCTGACCACGCTGTTCAACATCGCCGGCATTTCCGAACCGGGCAATGTGCCCGAGGGGGATCTCGACAGCTGGAAACGCACGATCGACATCAATTTGAACGGGCCATATTTCGGAATGCGCGCGGCTTTGCCTGCAATGGAAGCGGCCGGCGAGCCCGGAGCGATTGTCAATATAGGTTCAATGATTGCAATGCGCGCGGCGGCCTTTGTGGCGGCGTATTCGGCATCAAAAGCCGGGCTTCTCGGCCTGACTCGCTCGGTCGCGCTCGATTGTGCAGAACGCGGCGTGCCAATCCGGGCCAACATGGTGCATCCCGGAGCAATCCGCACTCCGATGTATGAACGCTACAAGTTTTCAGGCGCGGCTGAACCCGAAGCGATTGAGACCGATTTTGCTGCCACTCATCCGATGAACCGGATTGGCGAGCCCGAAGAGGTCGCCAAAGCCTGCATCTTCCTCGCCTCTGATGATGCGAGCTTCACAACGGGCTGCGACTTTACCGTTGACGGCGGCGGCAGCATCAGGAGTTAAAGCCATGAGCGAACAACCAGCCACCCGAATTGATGCGCATTTTGTCGCTGCGGGCAAATATCACGATATCGATTATGCCCGATTGGAAGTTCTCAAGCTTCTGATGGAGCATCCGCAAATCCGCACGACAGTGGCAGCTGACTATTCAGGGTTGGAGCGGCTCGACCAGTGCCGCTTCCTTGTGACCTACACTTGCGATCTGATGCCCACGAAGGAACAGGCCGCGCAGCTCAAGGCATTCCTTGAAAATGGCGGCAAATGGCTGGCCCTGCATGGCACCAATTCGATCCTCGTCTTCACCGAAGACGGTCTGGTTGATGCGCCCGAGGATCGCCCCGATGTGATGGAAATGCTCGGCACTCAATTCAAAGCGCATCCCCCGATTGGCGAATTTCCCGTCGAAGTGGTCAACAAAACGCATGAATTGACCAAAGGCATTGAAGATTTCGAGATTGTCGATGAACTCTATCTGTCGGACGTCACCGCACCGATTGATACTTTGATGCAAACCACATTCGAAGGCGAGGCGACTGGCTTCGTCAAGGACAAATGGGACAAGACCACGGTGCCCATTCTCTACACCCGCGATATTGGCAAAGGGCGGATTGTCTACAACGCGTTGGGCCATTGCCGCGGCCATTATGACCTGCCTGGAATGCAGGATTTCTACCCGCATAAGGAAATGTGCGCGTGGAATTATGACGTCTATTACGACATGCTGCGCCGCTCGGTTGCCTGGGCCATGCGAGACAACACGCAAGACGAGGACTGACCGCGATGGATATGGACTTCTCCTCTCAAGATTTGGCCTTTCGTGAGGAAGTGCGCGAATTCTTGGCGGCTAACTTACCCGAACATTTGAAAGCTGGCGCGCGCCAAACACCCGGTGTCTTTGTTGAACCCGACATTGGTATGGAATGGCACCGCATTCTCAATGATCGCGGATGGATCGCGCCCCATTGGCCCAAAGAAGATGGCGGCACAGGCTGGACCCCGACGCAGAAATTTATCTTCGAGAAAGAATGCGCGCTGGCTGGTGCTCCGGGCATTTCGATCCTTGGCTTACGGCTTGTCGGGCCGGTGATTTGCGCCTTTGGAACGCCCGAACAAAAAGAACGCTTCCTCCCCAAAATTCTCTCGGGCGAGAATTACTGGTGCCAAGGCTATTCTGAACCGGGCAGCGGATCCGACCTCGCATCGCTCAAGACATCGGCGCGATTGGAGGGCGATAAGTACATCGTCAATGGATCCAAAATCTGGACCACCCACGCGCATCATGCCGATTGGATCTTCGCGCTCGTTCGCACCAACACCGAAGTGAAAAAGCAGGCAGGTATCACGTTCCTGCTGCTGCCTATGGACCAGGCCGGCATAGAGGTGACCCCGATTATGTCGATGTCGGGCGATCACGAGGTCAACCAGGTGTTCTTCACAGATGCAGAGACAACGGTCGAGAACCGCATTGGCGAAGAAGGGCAAGGCTGGGCCATTGCCAAGTTCCTGCTCGAGAATGAGCGCGGCGGATCGTGCTTTGCTCCGCGTCTGCTCCAAAATATCGCGGAATTGTCGGCTTTGGCAGATGCGCAACCATCCGGCGTCAATGGCGCACTGGCACATGACCGGCGCATTCGCGACCGCTTGTCACGCGTCAAATTGGATGCAGAGGCGCTGGAGGTAACAGAACTGCGCATTCTGGCGGATCTGGCCAAAGGTCGCCAACCGGGCCCGCAAACCTCGCTTGTGAAAATGCTCAGCTCCAACATCACGCAAGAAGTTGATACTTTGAGGCTTGAGCTCTTGGGCCATGATGCTCTGCAATTGCCGCTCGACCGGCCACTTTATGGCAATGAAGCGCCCGAACCCATCGGCAGCGAAATCGCGCAAGTCGCGATGGGCAATTATCTCAACAATCGTGCCTCCACGATCTTTGGCGGATCGGACGAAGTGCAAAAGAACATCATCGCGAAAACAGTCTTGGGGCTGTAGCCGATACTGGCCAAGCCCCTCTTCACTTAGGACACAATTTCATGGACGTATCAAAGCTCATGTTCCGCGAGGATCTGATGAAAGACCAGCGTATTCTGGTCACCGGCGGCGGAACAGGATTGGGCCGAGAAATGGCCGAAAGTTTCCTGAAATTGGGCGCGACAGTCTACATTTGCGGGCGGCGGCAGAACAAGCTGGATGAGACAGCCGCTGATCTGATGGGCGCTCACGGCGGAAAGGTCGTGGCGCATGCCTGCGATATTCGCGATGCCGATGCGATCCACGCGATGGTCGATGAGATTTGGGCCGATGGCGGCGCCTTGACCGGCGTTGTAAACAATGCGGCGGGCAATTTTATCAGCCGCACTGAAGATCTGTCCGTCAACGGCTTCAACGCGATTGCCGACATTGTGATGCGTGGCACGTTTTACGTGACGTTGGACATTGGCAAGCGGCTGATTGCGGAGGGCAAAAAGGCCAGCTTTCTTTCGATCCTAACCACGTGGGTGTGGTCGGGCAGCGCCTTTGTCGTACCCTCTGCGATGTCGAAGACCGCGATCAACGCCATGACTCAAAGTTTAGCGACCGAATGGGGCCGCTACGGTTTGCGCTTCAACGCTATTGCGCCGGGTCTTTTCCCGACCAAGGGGATGAGCGCAAGGCTGTCACCCGGAGGCAGCGGAGACAATTCCAAAAACGAGCTGAACCCAATGGGCCGACCGGGCGAAATGCACGAGCTAGCAAATCTCGCGACTTTCCTGATGGGGCCGGGTGCAGAATATGTGAACGGGCAAACCATTGCGATCGATGGCGCGGGTTATCAAGCCAATGGCGGCACCTTCTATTCACAGCTCCAAGGGCTGGGTGATGCGGAATGGGATATGATGCGCCAAATGATCAAAGGCACGAACGAAAAAGACAAGGCGGACCGGGGTAAGGCTTAACATCGCCGCCTCGGCCCTCCCTGTCGCGCGCACTCAGCTTCCAGTGGCATCTGCCAACGCTTGCGCGGTTTTGTAATCCGGCTTGCCGTTGTTGAGGCGCAGCGAACGGTCGGTAAACACATACGCCCTCGGGATTTTGTAGCCCGCAAGTCCCTCTCGCGCGCATGTGTCGAGTGCGTCTTCCAATCCATCAGGAGCATCTTCGGCTTGCACCACGGCCACCACTTTGCGGCCAAAGCGAGGATCGGGCAGGCTCACCACGCGCACATCGGCAACGCCAGAATGCTCTTGTAACACCGCCTCGACTTCTTCGGGGAAGACCTTTTCCCCGCCGGTGTTGATGCACATATTGTCGCGGCCAATGAAATCCATCGTGCCATCCGCTGCCCAGCGCGCCCGGTCTCCCGTCATCAAATAGCGTTGTCCGTCAATTACCGGGAATGTTGCAGCGTTGATCTCATCCTCGCCCAAATAGCCCAGCGGCAATGCTCCCGAGCGAGCGACAATACCGATGCCTTCTTCGCCTGGCTTGATTTCAGTCAGATCGGCATCGAACAATTTGGTGGAGCGGCCCGGTAAAGCGGCAAACTTGCCGCCTCCCGATGACCCAGCAGCGGTGGTGACGACAATGGCCGTACCCGAACTTTCGCTCGA
>CAKZSF010000095.1 GCA_937920575.1 uncultured Sphingomonadaceae bacterium
TGGCAAGGAATGGCATGATGGTGGCCGCCGTGCGAACAAACAGAATGTGTTTGATGATTTCATTGCCGCCGGCGAGTTCTTGAAAGAAGAAGGCATTACGACCGCGGATGGCTTGGCGGTGCAAGGCGGATCAAATGGCGGCTTGCTGGTCGGTGCGGTGGTCAACCAACGTCCCGATTTGATCGATGGTGCGCATGCTGCTGTTGGAGTGATGGACATGTTGCGCTTCGATAAGTTCACGGCTGGACGTTACTGGGTGGATGATTATGGCTATCCTGACCGTGAAGAGGATTGGAAGCTGCTGCGTTCCTACTCGCCCTATCACAACATTCAGGACGGGGTGGATTACCCCGCCGTGCTGGTGACAACGGCTGATACCGATGACCGGGTGGTGCCCGGACACAGCTTCAAATACGCAGCCGCGTTGCAAGCAGCCGATCTGGGCGACAAACCCCAGCTGATCCGGGTCGAGACTCGCGCAGGCCACGGTTCAGGAAAGCCGACTGACAAGGCGATTCAGGAAGGGGCCGATGTGCTTGGTTTCCTCGCTGAATTCACAGGTCTGGAACCGACCGCGAACAAATAACCTATACAAAACAATAGCCTAACCTTTGTTCAGAAAACTATATGTTTTTCTGAACAAAGGCTGTCGCCAGAGTTCAGCGTTACCTCAGTGCGAATCGCCTAGAACCTCAATCACCGACGGACATTCCGCTGTCGGATGAATAGGAGGCTCAAAGCCATGAAGACCTTTACCAAAGCCCTCGGCAAAACCGGAGTTGCAACCGCCGTCGCCGGCGCGATGGCAGTGTCTTCGGCTTCGCCCGCCGCAGCACGCGACCACAAAGACGGTATCGATGCAGGCGACGTGATAGCCGGTGCACTGATTATCGGTGGCATTGCTGCAATCGCATCGGCTGTCGACAAGGATGACCGTCGCTATCGTGATCGTCGTTACCGCGACAACCATCGCCAGGTACGCCGCGGAGGCTCACGCCGTGCAGTGGAACGCTGTGTCCGCGCCGCTGAACGTGACGCCCGTCGCTATGGCTATAACTACGCCGATGTGACCCAAATTCGCGACGTTGAACGTACCCGCTACGGCTGGCGCGTGAAAGGCCGGATCGCAGTCGATGGATCGCGCGGATATCGCGGCAACAAAGGCTATCGCAGCGGCAATCGCTATCGGGGTGATTACCACCGCTCTGGATATGGCCGAGGCTACAACCGCGGCTATGACAAAGGCCGGTTCACCTGCCGCGTAGAGCGGGGTCGTGTGAACTACGTCGATTTCAAAAACATTCGCGGGCTGTGAGCTCTAACGAATAACTGATGAACGCTGGGCGGTTCAGGCTAAGGAAAGCCTGGGCCGCCTAGCTCTTTTTACAAACTGCGCTGACATTGGGGGCGAACCCATGAAGAAACTTGCTATTTCCTTTGCATCACTGGCCTGTCTGGGGATGTCTGCGACGCCTGCAATGGCTGCAGATGTCGCTGTGAACGCTGCGCCTGTCTCTCCAGCGGTTCCGACCGCGTATGATGCGCAAGCTGGCGAGCTCAACCACCACCGCCGCTGGCGCCATCGCAACCGCGTGGATGTGGGCGATGTGATTGCCGGTGCTGTGATTATTGGCGGCATCGCGGCGATTGCCAACGCAGCCAACAACAGCAAGCGCGACCGGCGCTATCGTGATCGCGATTACCGCTATGAGGAACGCCGCCCTGATTATCGTGACAACCGACGCGATGACCGCCAGATCGGCTCACAAGGGCGCGGAATGAGCGGCGCGGTCGATATGTGTGTCGAACAAGTCGAGCGCGGTGATGATCGTGTTGGCGCTGTCGACAACGCATCGCGCACCGCCGATGGCTGGCGCGTATCCGGCTCGCTGGAAAACGGCGGTGGTTTCAACTGCTGGATCGACAATGACGGCCGTGTTCGCAATGTCGACCTGGGCGGCGGATTGAGCGATGCCAATTATGGCGCGTCTGACTATCCGATGCAGGACAACCAGCACAGCGACGACTATTATCGCAGCGCGCGGGCTGATCTAAGCTACGGCGGTTAAAGGCCTAAAGCGGCTTTGTTGCATGCCCGGCTATTTTCCATTGCGGGAATAGCTGGGCAGCGACCAACCTTTTGTGATTGCCACGGCCCGCAAGGCGAAGCCGGCGGCAGTTGCAACGATCCATACCGGCACACGCGGCAGATCAAGCGACAGCCCCACCACACACACAAATGCAGAGAGCGCCGCTGCGGTGACATAAAGTTCGGGGCGCATCAGGATCGATGGCTTGCCTGCGACCATGTCGCGGATAATTCCCCCAACGCAGCCGGTGATGATTCCCATCAAGATGGCCGGTGTCGGTGGCAGGCCAAAGCTGATCGCCTTGGACGCGCCAATCACTGCAAAAGCGGTCAGGCCCGCGCCATCGGCCAAGTCGAGAAAGCGTCCTTCCCACCAACGCGTTGGAGTGAACCATGCGACCAACGCAGTGGCGAAACACACCACCGCCACCCACGGATCCCCAATCCAGAAAACTGGCGCATCGATCAGCAAATCGCGCACGGTGCCTCCACCCACACCCGTCACCAGTGCAAAAAATGCCATCGTGACAAAGGTTTGTTCTTCTTTCGCCGCGACCAAAGCGCCGGATAGCGCGAAAATCGCAACACCCAGCAAGTCGAACAGCGTCAGAAGCGGAAAATCGAACAGATTGGGCACCTTATGTCTGCACGCGCGCCTTGCGACGACGGAACATCAGCACACAACCAATCAAAGAAGCGATCACGCCCAGTGATGCGAACAGAATCAGGATCGGATGCGACGTGTCCTCGCGCGTTTGCAGATCCATGATGTGAAGGCCCCACATAAAATCGAATGTGCGCCACCAGCTGGTGCGAACAGCCTCGATCTCTCCACTTTGCTGGCCAACATAGACATGCGTGCCATCTTGCAAGGCAACTTGCCACACAGCGACAGGGCGGCGGAAATCAAAGGGAGTGTTATCAGCATCAAATGCGGTGGAACTGGCCAGTTTGTCACCGCCCTTGATGCGCTGTGCGACAATCTGACGCGCTTCGATATCGGTAATCGGCCCCAGCTTTGATCCGTCTTCGGAATAGCGCTCAACGCTATCATCGAGATAGGTGACCTGCGTAACCACACGTCCGC
>CAKZSF010000096.1 GCA_937920575.1 uncultured Sphingomonadaceae bacterium
GGAGTGATTGCCGGACGCCCTGGGCCGATGTTGGCAGCGGCTGACCAGTTCGAGATTACGGTCACGGGCAGAGGTGGCCACGCCTCCATGCCGCATGACACGCGCGATCCGGTGCCTGTTGCAGCGGAGATTATCACCGCGCTGCAAACGCTGGTCACGCGCCGTTTTGATGCGGCCAAAGCTGTGGTTGTTACCGTCAGCCAGATGGATGCGGGCAGCGCGCACAACATTATCGCCGATACCGCCCGGTTGAGGGGCACAATTCGCACTCTGTCACCGATTTATCGCGAGGAAGTTCAGGACGCGATGAGGAAACTCGCTACCGGCATTGCCGAAGCGCATGATATGTCGGCTGATGTCGCGATCGAACGCGGCTTTCCGGTGACCATGAATGATCCGCGCGCGGTCAATTTGGGGCGCAAGGTTACACAGGCCATTCTGGGCGATGAGCAATGGCGCGATCTGCCCGACCCGATCATGGGAGCGGAAGATTTCGCCTATGTGCTGGAGAAAGTGCCCGGCGCGATGTTCTTTATCGGAGTCGCGCAACAAGGATCGGACTGGACCAACTGCTGTGGCATTCATTCCAGCAAGATGATGGTCGACGAATCGGCAATGCCTATGGGCGCAGCGATTCTGGCTGGCTGCGCAACCCGCGTTCTGCGGGATGGGCTGGATTGAGACACCTGATCCTGATCCGGATTGTGAATTCTGGGCAAGGCAAAGGAAAAGCCCCGCTAGCTTTCGCCAGCGGGGCCTGAATTCCTGAAAAGGTCAATCAGCTTACGGGCTGAAAGGTGCCTCGTCTTCTTCATCATCGCCCGTCAGCAGCAGCAGAGCGATAAGCGCTGCAACGCCAAGGATGATAGGGATAATAGTTGTGCCTTCACCATCATCACCAGACAGAGCTTCTGCCTGAGCGATTGGTGCGGCGTCACGTACGTCAACAACAGGCGCAGCCTGTGCAACGGTTGTACTAGCTACCAGACTGGCAGCTGCAACGGTAAGGAGAGATTTACGCATTCCGGCCTCTTTCGGTTTGAGTCACATTCTTTTACATTTGATTCTGGCACTAGGTCAACAGGTTTCTCGCACCTGCACAAAACGTTGGTGTGTCAGATGCGCGACCTTGTAAACCCACAACGCATGAGCGCTTTGGCCTAGAAAATTGAACAAAAAGTTAAATATCTTGAGAGGGTTAAGTTTGAGCCTGTGGGAACACAAAACCACCAATCCCGGAGCGGTCGCTAGACGAGCTGTGCTTAGCCTGCGGTGGGGTGCAAATGCTATTTTTACGGTGTGGGCAGTTGCATACGTATCCATTGCAATGAACTCAGCGCGCGCTGCCGAGTCGCAGGTGGTCGAGAGTTTGCACACCTTGGATCAGCGCGTGCTGGCGATCTCTCATCGCCTGGCGACATCCTCTCCGCATCGCTGTCCTGCAACGATGCCAGCACTGGGCCTGACGATGCACAGCCGAGACCAATATTCGCAAGCCAGCCCGGCGCGGATCGCGCAGCTTTTTCCAAATCAAGGGCCATTGGCGGTTCAGGCATTGCTACAAGATGGGCCAGCAAGCGCTGCAGGTGTTCCGTCCTCAGCGTCAATATTGAGCATCGGCGACTGGACGCCAGAGCGCATGCAGCCCAACAATGGCCAAATCCGGCTTCACGCTCATGGCCATGTATCCCAATTGCCGATTGATCAGACAATTTCTCTGACATGGACGCAAGGCGGCGAAGCGATCACGTCCCGGATTGCTCCGGTGGCAGCCTGCAGAGTGCTGTTCGAAGTGGCCGCATCGGAGAAACGCTTTGCACGTTCCAATGGCCCAATCGTTCAAATCTCCTCCAAATTTGTTGGCATGCTGAATGACGAGCAGCTCGCGGTTGTTCTTGCCCATGAGCTGGCGCACTCGGCGCTTGAACACCGCAGAACAATGGAGGCCGCCGACAATGGCTCAGGTGTGCTCGCCGACCGGGCTTCTTTCAAAGAATTTAGACGAGACGCAGAGATCGAAGCAGATCGAGTCAGCCTGCACATTCTACGCGATGCAGAGTTTGATCCAGCCATCGGCCCCGCCTTCTGGCGCTCGCGAATAGGTAAGAAGGTCGCAGGCGGGCTCTTCCGGCCGCGACGCTATCCCTCTGCAAAGAAGCGCGCGGCACTTATGGAGCAAGAAATCGGGCGAATCACCCTGCCCTAGCGGCTGCGCGAACACAGCTTAACTTTGTGCCACAATGGGAACGGTCGACCGCGCGCACTTCATTACAGTGTCAAATTGCTCGACTAACGCGACCAGCAGAATTGCTGTGCGGGCGAGGCGTTTGTTAGAAGGCTTGCTCGCAGGTGCAAAAAAATGTTACATTTATGTTGGTTAGTGGTGCTATAATGAGGTCGTCCCCGCATCACATACGCCCCTTTGACATTTAAGAGGCACATGGAAGTAGAGGCGAATAATGGGTGCTGAACTCATACCGGACGCGTTTGACAAGAAAGAGAAATCCTCTGCTAAGCCAGAGGAGCTGGACGCAT
>CAKZSF010000097.1 GCA_937920575.1 uncultured Sphingomonadaceae bacterium
TGCCGTGGCAAAACTCCTATCTCGCAGAAATGGATTGGAGCGAGTTTTCAACGCTCTCCATAGCCAAGTCCGCAATCATCGTGCCGATGCACTTGCCTTTTGCGCAAATTGCGCTGGCAATTTTCTTTCCGCTGAAGCGCGAGACGAGGAATTTGTCCGCATGCTTTGCCGAACACGGGCAAATGCTGGCGACGGCGACCCGCACATTCGTGGCAGGCTATGTTCAGTCTATGCGCAAGACGCGCCGTATTCCCTCTGATTGCGCCATCACAAAACGCGAGGTGGAATGTTTGCGCTGGGCTGCGCTTGGCAAAACCGATCGCGAGATTAGCATGATCTTGGAGCGCAGCCACGCAACGGTCCGCTACCACATCCATCGTGCGGGCGAGAAGCTCGACTCGGTCAACCGTGCGCAAACGATCTTTAAAGCAGGCCAATTGGGCTATCTCGGCGCGAGTGACTAAGAACACCCAAATCACCAAAAACTGACAAAAATCTAGGGCGACAGCCGTGAGCAAACCCTGCTATTGCTTCGCTCAACAAGAGTTTTGAGGAGAAAGCCCCATGGCAACTGAATATAAGAACCTGATCAACGGTAAGATGATCGACACCGGCGAATGGTTGGATGTCGTCAATCCCGCCAACGAACAAGTCATCGGCAAGGTGCCGGCTTGCGGCAAGGATCAGCTGGATGATGCTGTCGCCGCGGCGCGCGCTGCGTTCAAAACGTGGAAGAATACATCTTTTGAAGAGCGTCAGGCTGCCTGCATGGCGATTTCCGGTGCGATCAAGGAAAACGCGGACGAACTCTTCCGCCTGCTGACCAGCGAACAAGGCAAACCGCACGAGCAAGCCAAAGGCGAAATCTATGGCGCGGCGGGCATGTCAGCCGCTCAAGCCACACTAAAACTGGAAGATGTCATCAGCGAAGACACTGATGAGCGCCTTTCGCGCACACGCCGCGTGCCGGTCGGTGTCGTTGGCGGTATCGTGCCATGGAACTTCCCGGTTATGATGGCGGTGCAAAAAATCATTCCCGCACTGATGAGCGGATGTACGATTGTGCTGAAGCCTTCGCCCTTCACGCCGCTGACCACGCTGCGCATCGCCGAACTGATCGCTGACAAGGTGCCAGCGGGCACAGTCAACATCATCACAGGCGAAGATTTGCTTGGCCCGATGATTACCGAGCACCCTGATATCGACAAGATCACCTTCACGGGTTCGACCGCGACGGGCAAGAAGATCATGGAAGGCGCCAGCGGCGACCTCAAACGGATCACGTTGGAGCTAGGCGGCAATGACGCATCCATTGTGCTGCCTGATGCAAATGTTGAGAAAGTGGCCGAACAGCTGTTCTGGTCAAGCTTCAGCAACGCGGGCCAAATCTGCGTCGCGGCGAAACGCATTTATATTCACGAAGACATCTATGATGAGCTGTCCGAAGCCATTGCAGAAGTCGCACGGAATGTGAAAGTTGGCGACGGCTCGCAGCAAGGCACTGGCGTTGGCCCAATCCAGAACAAGAAGCAGTTCGACCGCGTGTGTGAGCTGATCGAAGACGCCAAGGACAATGGCTACAAATTCCTGGTTGGCGGTGAAGTCGATCCATCGGGCAGCGGATATTACGTGCCGATCACGATCATGGATAACCCGCCAGAAGATGCCCGGATCGTGGCTGAGGAACAATTCGGCCCGGTCATGCCGCTGATGAAGTTTTCTACCGAAGACGAAGTGATCGAGCGTGCCAACAATTCCGAATATGGTCTTGCTGGTGCGGTCTGGACGGCGAACCCTGACAAGGGCGTTGAGATTGCAGAGAAGCTGGAAACGGGCACCGTGTGGGTGAACGAATTCCTGCATTTGTCGCCCTTCACGCCTTTCGGCGGACACAAACAGTCCGGCTTTGGTGCGGAATACGGCCTCGATGGTTTGAAGGAATTCACTTATCCGCAGGTGATCACCGTCAAGAAGGACAATGTTCCTGCCTAGGTTTTAAACCTCATCAACAGGGGCCGGATTGCCAAGGTTTGGCAAGGCTCCTATAAAAGCATTCCGCCTCGGGGCCGTGTGAAGGAAATCCTAAACGCGTCCGGGGCGGTTGCTTTTTCGCCAAACAGAAGGCTCAGCACATGTCGCGTCGTCGCCAAATTTACGAAGGCAAGGCCAAGATCCTCTATGAGGGGCCAGAGCCGGGTACGATCATCCAGTACTTTAAGGATGACGCCACCGCCTTCAACAATCAGAAAAAGGGCACGATCAGCGGCAAGGGTGTGATCAACAATCGCATCAGCGAGCATGTCTTCACCCGCCTGTCGCATATTGGCATCCCGACGCATTTCATCCGCCGTCTCAACATGCGCGAGCAATTGGTGCGCCAATGCGAAATCGTGCCGATTGAGGTCGTGGTGCGCAATGTCGCCGCCGGGTCAATCTGCAAACGGTTGGGTCTGGAAGAAGGCGAGCCCCTACCCCACACTCTGATCGAATATTGCTACAAGGATGATGATCTTGGCGATCCGCTGATCGGTGAAGAACACATCGCGTGCTTCAACTGGGCGAGCCACGAGGAAATGCAGGACATTTCCAGCATGGCGATCCGGATCAACGATTTCATGTGCGGAATGTTTGCCGCGATCGACATCCGCTTGATCGATTTCAAGCTGGAATTCGGCCGGATTTTCGATGGCGATTTCAGCCGCATCATTCTGGCCGATGAAATCAGCCCCGACGGTTGCCGCCTGTGGGACATCAATTCGGGCGAGAAGCTCGACAAGGACCGTTTCCGCCGTGACTTGGGCGGAGAAGAAGGCGCCTATCAAGAAGTCGCACGTCGTCTGGGCCTGCTGGAAAACGAAGACAGCACGCCGGGCGAAGTGTTCGACCTGTCGAGCCATCGCAGCAGACTGCGCGGTAAACCGCCTCCGGCGAAATAGCGCGCTCATTCAGGCGTCTTAGCTAGCAGTTTCGCGAAAGCATTTTGCTTGCGGCGCACATTCTTTGCGCTACCTTCGCCACCATGAAAATGAAGACTGTCGCGGCGCTGCCGCTGATCGCCCTGCTTGCCGCGTGCACAGCACAAACAGAAGCCGTTTCAAGCACGCCAGCCGCCGCTGACCCGCTGCCTGTCGTCAATGCAGAGGGACCTGCCCTCACATGGCCCCATGAGGCCAGCGATCTGCCTGTTGATCCCGAGTTCCGCTTTGGCGAGCTGGCCAATGGTATGCGCTATGTCATCCGCAACAACGCCACGCCTAAGGGGCAAGCGCAAGTGCGGATGTGGGTCGATTCTGGCTCACTCGCGGAAACCGAGAGCGAGCTCGGGCTATCGCATTTTGTCGAGCATATGGCGTTCAATGGCACCACCAATGTGCCAGAAGGCGAAATGGTCAAGCTGTTGGAGCGCGAGGGGCTCGCCTTTGGCGCTGATAC
Organism: uncultured Sphingomonadaceae bacterium; assembly: GCA_937920575.1. GTDB lineage: Bacteria > Pseudomonadota > Alphaproteobacteria > Sphingomonadales > Sphingomonadaceae > CAKZSF01. The sequence goes on from CAKZSF010000097.1 coordinate 3,433, forward strand.
CAACGCCTCCACCGGTTTCGAC
>CAKZSF010000098.1 GCA_937920575.1 uncultured Sphingomonadaceae bacterium
AGCCAAAATGCGTCCGCGCAGTGCAGGAACAGTGCGGATCACTGCATCGGGATCATCAGCCGTCACGAGTGTGCGGAAGGCGTCTTCCTTGTCGCGCGGCACGTCGAGCACAATGTAGTCCGGCGCTTCGTTGGGGACAGTCGCCTCTATATTGCTGTCAATCGCAGTCTGGATTGCGGCGAGCAGCACAAAGGCGGCGAGGCCGAAGCCTAGCGCCGTCACCAACTGGCCAGTCGGCGCGCCGGGCCGATGAATGTTGGCAATCGCCTGGCGCAGCAATGGTGCCTTGGGGCGAGGGGCTCTCGCAGCCGCATTGCGGATCAGCCAGCCCAGCAATGCGAGCAGCCCAAACACGACCGCGGCGCCTGCTAAGAAAGCCAAGCCCATCAGCGGCTCGCGCGTGCCGATTGTGGCGAGCAGGACAATCCCGATCAACCCAATGGCGACAAGCGGCCACGCGCCGCGCCATTGCTTAGACAATGGAGTCACGCCGCTGCGCATCAGCGCCATGGCGGGGAATTGCCGCGCGCGCACCAACGGTGGGGCGGCGAAAACGAGTGCCACAAGCAGGCCAAACGCGGCGGCTCTGACCAGAGCCCAGCCATCAAACACAAATCCGCTTTCGACGGGCAGTAAGCCTTGCAAAGCTGCGCCCAAGGCAGGCGTTACCAGAACGCCAGCTGCAAGGCCGGCCACACTCCCCGCAAGCGCAGCTGCGCCCAATTGAAGCAGGTAGATCCGGCCAATATCTTTGCTTGTTGCGCCGAGGATTTTGAGCGTTGCAATACTGTTGCGCCGCGCCTCCAGATAGGAACTGACGCCCCCACCAATGCCAATCCCGGCGATCACCAGTGCGGCTAGCCCGACTAGTGTCAGGAATTCGCCCATGCGAGTGACAAAGCGGTCCACACCGGGAGATGCGCGTTCGCGGCTGCGGTATTCAAATCCTGCGGTGGGGAAGCGGGCTTCCAATTCCTCGACAGTCGGCTCAATCTCCGGCGATCCATCAAAGGCAATGCGGTATTTGGCGCGATAAAGCGATCCGGGTGCGAGCAAGCCAGCCTTGGCAGGCATGTTTTCGGCAACAATGACGGTAGCGCCGAGCGAGAACCCCTCGCTCAGCCTGTCAGGCTCGTTCCCGATAATTCCGCCAACAGTCAGCGTCTCGGTACCGATTTGCACCGTGTCACCGACCTGTGCATCAAGCCGGTCGGCGGCTCCCTTGGCGAGCCATGCTTCGCCATCGTCTGGTGCGCCCGCAACAGTGCCATCCGTTAGCGTGAACTCGCCCACCAGTGGCCAGTTGCTATCCACTGCTTTCAGGCCAATGGGTGAGGCCTGCTCGCCCTTGCGGGCCATAGCTTGCAAGCGATAGCCGGAGGAGACTTCACCATATTCGGCGAAAGCGGCGCGTTCTTCTTCATTGGCATCGCGCTGCCAGATTTCTGCTTGTAAATCGCCGCCAAGCAATTCGCGCCCGCGATTGTCGATTTCGCCGCCGATTGCGCCTGTCAGCGTGCCAATGGCAGACAATGCGCCCACGCCAAGAAACAGACACACCAGCAGCAGCCGTAGCCCGCGAAAGCGCGCGTGCAGATCACGCCGGGCAATGCCCCAGGCACCGCCCCAAGAGAGCGTTCTGCTCATCAGGCAGCCGCTTTGGCCGACATCGTGTCGCTCACGATCACGCCATCACCCAAGGTGACGATCCGGTCGCATCGCTTGGCCAATTCGGGGTCATGAGTGATCAGGATCAGAGTCGCGCCCGTTTCTGCGCGGCGGGCAAACAGCATTTCGATAATGCTTTCACCTGTGGTCTGGTCGAGATTGCCGGTCGGTTCATCGGCAAAGATCAAGTCAGGGCGAGAAGCAGTGGCGCGGGCGATCGCGACGCGTTGCTGTTCACCGCCGGAAAGCTGCGTGGGATAATGCGTCAGGCGGTGGCCGAGGCCGACGGCCTCCAGTTCCGCCTCGGCGCGCGGCCAAGCGTCAGCGACATTGTCCAGCTCCATCGGTGTGGCGACATTTTCGGTCGCGGTCATAGTGGGCAGCAAGTGGAAGGCCTGAAGCACAATCCCGATCCGTCCGCGCCGTGCGAGCGCCAATTCGTCCTCGCTCAAAGTCGCAAAGTTTTGACCCGCAACCATCAACTCGCCGCCACTGGCACGCTCCAACCCGGACAGCACCGCCATCAGCGAGCTTTTGCCGGAACCTGACGGGCCGAGCAGAGCCAATGTTTGCCCTTTCGGAACATCCAGATCAATTCCGCGTAGGATTTGCGTGCCCGCATCGCCATCTCCGCCCAAACGAAGGGTGAGGTTGCGTGCGCTGACGGGGTGTGTATCGCTCATGCTCACCGCCGTTGCGGCTGAACTGTTGGTGGACAAGGAGCTTTCCTTATGTGGCGTATTATTATCTGCGGACTGCTTGCCGCGGCGTTAGCAGCATGTGGTGGGCAAGCGCCTGCAACGCAAGAAGGTTCCCAAAACGCAACTGAAACTGCTGTTCCAGACGATATTGCGGTGGAGGGGCCAGAGCAGCGCATTCTGGCATTCGGCGACAGCCTGTTTGCCGCTTACGGCCTGGAAGACCATCAGGGTTATCCCGCGCAACTTGAGCAAGCCCTGCGCGCGAGTGGTATCAACGCGCGGATCATTGATGCCGGTGTATCGGGCGATACGACGGCGGCTGGCCTGCAACGCTTTGCCTTCACACTTGATGAGTTGGAGCAGCCGCCCGAGTTGGCGATCATTGAGCTGGGCGGAAACGATCTGCTGCGCGGTGTCTCGCCCGAGGAATCTAAGGCCAATCTTGAAGCAATGCTGCAAGAGCTGGCCAAGCGCGACGTTCCAGCCTTGCTGATGGGTATGCGCGCACCGCCCAATTACGGGCCTGAGTTTCAGGCACAGTTTGATGGGATGTATTCTGATCTCGCCAAACAATACGATGCCGCGCTGGTGCCGTTCTTCCTCGAGCCGATTTACGATAAGCCTGATCTGTTCCAGAGCGACCGTATCCACCCGACGGCAGAGGGGATTTCTCAATTGGTGGCGTTCACGCGCGATGCGGTGAAGGATGCTTTGCCAGAGGCTGACTAACGCATTTTAACGCCGCGTTGCGACGCCGTCGCTGACCATCCAGCAGGCGGCTTGATCAATTGCATTGGCAAACGGCGCTTTTTCCGTTCCCGTGATCCAAACTTGTGCGCCGCTGCCCAGCAGGCGCTCAAACAGCACATCGCGGCGCAGTGGATCAATATGAGCGGCGACTTCATCCAGTAACAGCACCAGCGGGCGTTCGCCCTTGGCCAACTCAGCATGCGCGAGCGTAATCGCAATCAACATCGCCTTCTGCTCGCCGGTTGAGCAGCTGGCGGCTGGCACGCCCTTGCTTTTCATCGCAACGTTCAGATCGCTGCGATGTGGCCCGATAAGCGTGCGGCCTGCGCGCAGATCAGCGTTGCGGTTGGCGCGCAATTGGCTGGCAAATTCAGATGCGTCAGTTGCAAAGGAACTGGTCAGGTCGAGGCTAGGGCGGGCAAATGGTTCTTCGGGCAATTGGCTGAGCAATATGTTGAGTCGGTCCACCAAACGCGCTCGACCTGCATGCAGCGCCGCTCCAGCCTCGGCCAGTTGAGTCTCGATCCCCTCCAGCCACGCAGGGTCAGGCATCACGCCTTCGTTGAACAAGCGGTTGCGCTCTCTTAGCGCGTTGTCATAGCGCGAGGCATAACGGGCATGGGCGGGATCCATAGCCAGCGCCATCCGGTCAACAAAACGCCGCCGCGCGCCTGCGCTGTCGGTGAACAGACCGTCCATTGCGGGGGTGAGCCAAGACACAGCGAGCCATTCGCCCAGCGCGTTGTTTGGCTTTGACGCACCGTTCACATGGGTGACCCGGCGAGTGGGTGT
>CAKZSF010000099.1 GCA_937920575.1 uncultured Sphingomonadaceae bacterium
AGTTCTTGTTCCACAACTCGGTGGTGGTCTCACCGATTGGGGCAGACGAAGCAATACCAGCATTGGCAACGAGGATATCGAGACCGCCGAACTCTAGCGCGCAAGCCTCCAGCGCGCCCGCGACTTGCGCCTCATCAGTGACATCACAGGTAACCGAGCGGACGACATCCTTGCCGAAAGTCTCCGTCAGGCCAGCCTCAATGTCTTTGACTGCCTGCTCATCCCGGTCGGCCAGCATCACGCAAGCCCCGTCGCGTAGCATTCTCTCCGCCACAGCAGCTCCGATACCGCCTGCGCCACCTGTGACGAGTGCGACCTTGCCCACCATCTCCTTCGGAGCCGGCATGCGCTGCAATTTGGCCTCCTCAAGAAGCCAGTACTCGATGTCGAATGCCTCTTGCTCGTCAAGCGCGATGTAATCCCCAATCGCCTCTGCACCGCGCATCACATTGATCGCATTGAGATAGAATTCCCCTGCGATTCTGGCCGTCGCCTTGTCTTTGGCAAATGTCATCCGGCCAACGCCGGGAACCAGCACCACCACGGGGTTGGCATCGCGCATCGCCGGTGAATTGTGCCGCTTGCAACGCTCGTAATAGGCCGCATACATCGCACGATAGTCTGCAATAGATTGCTCCAGATAAGCATCGTCATCGAGCCTAGCCGGGTCGAGCGTCAAAGGCGCGATCTTGGTTCGCAAAAAGTGATCGGGACATGACGTTCCAAGCTCCGCCAAACGCTCAAAATCAACGCTTCCAACAAATTCGAGCGTCGCCTCATCATCCGAATAGTGACCAACTTTGCGCCGATCACCAACCATCAGCGCACGCAGACGCGGCATCAGGGAGGCCGCCAACTTATGTCGGCCTTCATCAGGCGCCACTTTCGCGCCTCCAAAGGCAGGGCCCTTCGCAAGCTTCGTATTCAGATAGTCCGCCGCTTCCGTGATCAGCCTAACGGTTTGATCGTAACATTCTTTCGCTGTGTCAGCCCAGCAAATGATGCCATGCCCAGCGAGCATCGCGCCCTTTGCCTGCGGGTTGGCCCTCGCGAAATCGCGAATTTGCACACCCAATGTGAAACCTGGACGCTTCCAAGGAAGCCAGCCGATTTCATCGCCCCACAATTCCTTCGTCGCTGCCTCGCCGCCGCTGGATGCCGCAAGCGCAATGATGGCATCGGGGTGCACATGGTCGATGTGTTTGTAAGGAAGCAACGAATGAAGCGGCGTATCAATACTGGCCGCGCGGCCATTCAGATTGAACGTGCAATGCGGGAGGAAGCCGACCATTTTGTCATCGTCATCCTCGCCCTCATAATGCGACTCGAGAGCCAGCAATTTTTCCTGATAAAGCGTGGAAAAACCGTCCATTCCCATGGAACCGATGTCACCGCCTGACCCTTTGACCCAGAGCACCTCTACACTGTCGCCCGTCAGCGGATCATGCTCCACCACCTTGGCAGAGGTGTTGCCTCCCCCGAAATTGGTCACGGTCAGATCCGCGCCAAGCAAATTCGATCTGTAGAGCAGCAACTCAGCTTCTGACATGTTGGCTGCGGCTTGCTCATCCCAGCGGTTAACGGGGATGGCGAACGGAATGGCGACTTCGGCCAGAGACGCGTGCATATTCATAAGGGACTCGCTACCATTAGGTCTTTTCATAATCAATCATTTTCGCTAATCCGCAATCAATAAAGTTCATAGATGCACTGGGGAGCGTGACGTGAAAGACGGGTTTGCGATAGTTGTCGACATCGGCAAAACTCTTGCAAAAGTTAGCCTTTGGTCGCGCTGTGGCGAAATGATCGCACGCGAGACGCGGCCCAATGAAACATCTGCGTTGGATGGCGTCCGTCGTCTCGATGCGAATGGAATCGGGGATTGGCTGACTTCAGCTCTGTCCAGCTTTGCGGGCCACCCAGTCGAATATATTGTTCCGGTCGCTCATGGTGCTGGCGTTGCAGCAATCAGCGATGATCAGTTGGCCTTCGAGCCAATCGACTATGAACAGGAATTGCCCGTTCAACTGCGCGAGCGATATGATGCAGTCAGAGCGCCTTTTGCAGAAACTGGTTCGCCCAAACTTCCATCCGGGCTGAATTTCGGAGCACAGCTGTTCTGGATGGACCATTTGCAGCCCACTCTAATCGGGCGATCAACACTGGTGCCTTGGGCGCAGTATTGGGGCTGGTTCCTATCTGGTGAGGCTAGGACCGAAGCGACGAGCATGGGCTGCCATTCAGATCTTTGGGCGCCAGCGTCAGAGACATTTTCTAGCCTTGCCATCAAGCGTGGATGGGCAAGTCGCTTTGCACCAATCGCTGCCGCCGGAGAAGTGATCGGAACTCTTCGGACAAGTCTGGCAGATAAGACCGGCCTGCCGCCAAGCGCTAAGATCTTGGCCGGATTGCACGATTCCAATGCAGCATTGAATGCAGCGCGCGGTTTCTCCGAGATCGAAAATCGCGAAGCAACAATCCTCTCTACCGGGACATGGTTTATCGCGATGCGTCTGGCAGCACAGCGGGTCGAACTCGCCGCTTTGCCGGAAGCGCGTGACTGCCTCGTCAATGTTGATGCCTTTGGCAATCCAGTGCCATCGGCCCGTTTTATGGGCGGGCGCGAGATCGAAACTCTGATCCAGATCGACACGCGGCAAGTGGATATTAAACCCGACCAGCCGCGCCTGCTGGATGCTGCCCCCGATGTTCTCGCGCAATCTGCTATGGTCTTGCCCACTCTCGCCCCTGGCAACGGGCCATACCCGCAGGGGCAAGGCGGTTGGGTCAATCGACCCGAGGATTGGTTCGAACGGCGCGCGGGGGCATGCCTGTACGCTGCATTGGTTGCGGATACCTCGCTCGATCTTATTGGTTCACAGGATTGCCTGCTGGTGGAGGGGCGCTTTGCCGAGGCGGAAGTGTTCGTAAGAGCCCTCGCCAGCCTGAGGTCCGAAACGAAAGTCTATGTAGCCAATGCCCATAATGATGTGAGCTTTGGCGCGCTGCGACTGATCGATCCGGCCATACGGCCTAAAGGTGGGCTGACGCAGGTCGAACCATTGAGCGCGGACCTCTCCAGCTATCGCGATGCTTGGCACCAAGCCCAGATGGCAAACGCATGATCGCTGCCAGCGCAATTGACTATCGCGAGCTGGCCCGCCGCCGGCTTCCGCATTTCCTGTTCGAGTATATTGACGGGGGTTCCTATGCAGAAGTGACGCTAGAACGGAACGTCGCTGATCTCAAAGATGTCGCCTTGCGTCAGAGAGTTCTGCACGATGTGTCGCAAATCGATCTCTCGACACAAATGTTCGACCAGCACTTCGCTCTGCCCGTGGCCCTCGCCCCTATCGGGCTGGCCGGGATGAACGCCAGGCGCGGTGAATGTCAGGCGGTGCGCGCCGCAAACAAGGCAGGCATCCCCTTCACGCTTTCAACCGTCTCCGCTTGCGATGTGGAAGAGGTCGCAGCAGCAAGCAGCGCTCCGTTCTGGTTCCAACTCTATATGATTCGTGATCGCGGATTTATGCGTGAACTGATGGCGCGCGCTGTCGCCGCCGGTTGCACTGCGCTCGTTTTCACCGTCGATATGCCGGTCCCCGGCAGCCGCTACCGCGATTACCATTCGGGTCTTGCCGGAGCGCCGGGCATGGCTGGAGCTCTCCGGCGAACCTGGCAGGGGGCGTTGCGCCCTCAATGGGCGTGGGACGTGGGCATTAATGGTCGCCCACACAACCTTGGCAATGTCGCACCAGTCTTGGGCGACAAATCAGGGATCGAGGACTTTTTTGCGTGGATGCGGGACAATTTCGACCCCTCGGTAACGTGGGACGATCTCGATTTCATTCGCAGCGAATGGAAAGGCCGACTGATCATCAAGGGTGTGCTTGATCCAGACGACGCGATACGCGCGGCCGATTTAGGAGCAGACGGTGTGGTCGTTTCAAACCACGGTGGGCGCCAATTGGACGGGGTTCTGTCAACCGCACATGCCCTGCCCCGGATTGCCGAAGTGGCCGGTGACCGGCTGACAGTGCTTGCCGACGGAGGGATCCGTTCGGGGCTTGATGTGGTTCGGATGCTTGCCTTGGGCGCCAAAGGCGTGTTGCTCGGCCGCGCATGGGCCTATGCTCTTGGAGCGCGCGGCGAGGCAGGAATTTTGCACGTGCTGCAATTGATCGAAGCAGAAATGAAAGTCGCCATGTCGCTAACCGGAGTGACTTCAATCGAGGCAATCACTCACGATATCTTGGTCGATCGAAACGCTGCCTAGCTTCCCGGCTTAACCAAATCGATCTGGTGCAGACCGGAATCTTTCAATTGATCGATCAGTTTTGGATCTGCCGCGTCATCAGTGATCATCCGGTCGATGCGGCTCAGATCACAAACAATCGCGCCTGACGATGCCTGCAGCTTAGTGCTGTCAACGACCAGAATAACTTCATCTGTCCGATCAAGAAACCTGCGCTGGCTCGCGACAAGTAGTGCATCTGCTTGGAATATACCGCGTGGGCTGACGGCCGCTGCACCCAAGATCAATTTGCTGGCATGGAAATTCGGCATGCTGGTTTCACCAGCGGGAGCAAGGATGATGTTCTGCTCTCTGAAAATCGGCCCAGACGGGACAAGCAGCTGAGTGCCCTCCTGACGCAGCAAAGCATTTACGATATGCAATGAGTTGGTCAGCACCTGAAGGTTGAGATCGGCCAGATGCTCGCACATTTGGTATGTCGTGGTCCCGCCATCAATTATGATGCCCTCGGCCGGAGCGCACAATTTTGCAGCCGCCCTGCCGATTGCCCGCTTTGCATCGATATTCTGCTTGAGCGATTTTTCGAACGGTGTGCCGGCAAGACTAGGCGGCGCCCCCGCAACGTCGAGGTCAGCATCAACGGCCTTGGCTCCACCGTGCAAGCGCGTGATTTTGCCTTGCTTTTCGAGTCTGGCAAGGTCGCGCCGGATGGTAGCGGGCGACGCATCGACATTCGCTTCGAGATGTCGGTAGGTTGTGAAGCCCTTCTTCCGCAGCGCGTCGAGGATTATTTCCTCACGTTCGGCAGCATGCATGCGCAATTCCCCTGTAACGATTCGACGTGGGTCGCCGCGTCGAACTTGTCCAGAAACCTCCCTGCATCCTGTTCAATTCAGTATCAAGTCGGAACTGATCAACTTAGCACAGTCCTGATACCATTTCAGGGCTTCGGAAGGTCATTCTGACAAAGATCAATCACTTTCACAGATTCTGGCAGCTACCTTCGTTGGTCTCGCTGGTATGCATAGAGGGACGGCACTCCCTCAACAGGCTTGTTGAGCCACTCCAGGTATGGTTCCGGCGTATGGTCGAGGCGAATTTTGCGATTCCCATGCATCCCCACAATGCGGGCATCGGGTCCTTCCGAAGCGCCCAGAATTACGATCTCTCCACCTGGCTCAACGCCATCTGCGACCAGCACTTTGACATTCCAGGCAGTGTTGTAGCGGCCATGCCCCGGCAGCCAGTAACCCGCGCCTCCCGCCTTGTAGAGATCATACATAGGTGTGCCATCGGACGCTGTACGGTCGGGCGTCACATGGACGGTCACATTGTCATAAAGATTTTGATGATTCGCACCGGCATGCTGATCGAGCGTGGGCGTAGTCCAGACGACTGAGTCCTTATACACCGACTTGGTCGACTGCGTGTTGAAACTGAGCGCATGGACCGTCGGGTTGAACACCGTCAGCCCTTCAACAAGCACGTTATGAACATTGCCAATATGCACGCTGTAATGCGCGATGTGGTCACCTTCAGTCACAATATTGCGGATCGTCACATTCGCCAGATCATCCGTCAAAATTCCACTATCGCTGTTCGCGATCCTGACATTGCGGATCCACCCATTGTGGACGCCAGTAAAATAGACGCCGTTGAAACCGCTCTCGTTGTGATGTCCAAAATCCGGGTTTTCAGGAAAGACGAGCGCCAAATCTTGAATGCCCACATCGGAGAGGTGCTCCCACGAGGAAAAGTAGGCAGGCAGGCTTTCGCCGATCGAATGCAGCAACGGGTCCGCGATGGTCACTCTGCTGCCGTCGATGGCCTCAATCCGGGTTGCTTGGCGAACCAGTGGGCGATCGGGCAATTCCCAATGCCGACTGCCGATCTTTTCCTTGGTATCGCCGTAGAGCGATTTGACTAGCGGGCCATCGGGGCCTTCCCGGTTGTGCCAGTTAATCTGCAGCACATCGCCGACCTTGATGCTGCTGGGATTCGAAACCACCAGATCACGCGAAAATTGTTCGCCCGATGCAATTTGCGTCACTGTCTTTATTGGCCGGTCATAACGCTGAAGATATGTCGCGTGCCGACCATTGGGCACACGAGTCCAAATGAAACCCGCACTCCAGCTATATGGCGAAAACAAAACCTCCAGATTTGCATCCGGGATACGCTCATATTTGCTG
>CAKZSF010000100.1 GCA_937920575.1 uncultured Sphingomonadaceae bacterium
GCCTGAGGAAAGCTGCAGGCCTGCGGCGAGCAAATTCACGCCTGTCAGAATGATGACGAGGCCCAGCAACCACACACGCTCTGCCTGCGTCAGCCGCGCACCGGCCAAAATAATCCCTGCTGGAACCACCAGCTGCAGGCCAGCGCGAAAAGTCAGCTCAGGCTCAATAGACAGTGGATACCAATTGACAGCCAGACCGGTCGCTTGCGCAATATCCACGAGCACGGCGCGTCCGGGCAAAGCCTGCCAGATTGTGGGCGGAAGCGGGATCAACTGGACGATGACCAGCGCGGCGGACATCAAAAGGAGAACGATCGGCACACGTTGCCCGCTCGCACGCTCGCGGCCTAGCCCCGCAAACAATCCGAAATAAAGAGCAGGAAGCGCGGCGAGCTGTACGAACATCTCGCTGAGGGGAAACAGCGGCCCGCCGCCTCCGAACAGAAGGGCGACAACCAGCAATCCGGCCACGGACAGAAACGGGCCGTCAAACGTCACGCCTTGATTCAGCGCAGCCAGACCCGCGGCACGGTCACGCCGGATAATACGCGTTGAGGAAGCCGACTGTGTCGCCACCAATTACTCCAAAGTTCTGTAAAGGCGTTCAACGGCGCGAATAGGTGAAGCGTCAAGCCACCGCAATGCCCCTCATCGTTTCGCGCTTTGAGCGGGAGGAGCCTGAACTGTCAATGAAGCGGTCAGTCACCAGATTTTACAAACTGCGTTGCATTCAAATCCGATTCTCTGTTATCGGCGCGCCGCAACCTCTCCCGCCGTGTATTGGCGATTGCGCACCGGAGTTAATCCATTGAAAATTGTAATTTTTGGGCTCGGCTATGTCGGCTGCACGGCTGCAGCATGCATTGCCAGCGAAGGTCACACCGTTGTCGGTATCGATCCGGCGTCCGACAAGGTCGACGCGATCAATGCGGGCCAATCTCCGATTGAAGAACCCGGCCTCGGCGATTTGGTGCGTGAGGCCCGCGAGGGTGGCCGGATCTCGGCCCAGAACAGCATTGGCGACGCGCTGGACGACGCGGATGTAGCAATTGTTTGCGTGGGCACGCCCAGCGGCGTCGACGGCGCGCATGATATGCGTTTTATCGTCTCGGTCACGCGCGATATCGGTAAAGCGCTGAAACCGGGCCGCGATAAAATGCTCACCATTGCATACCGATCCACCATGCGTCCGGGCACAGTCGAACAAATCGTCGCGCCGATTTTGTCGGAAAGCACAAGCGCCGAAGCGCTGGAGAAGACCGAGCTGGTCTACAATCCCGAATTCCTGCGCGAATCGACGGCAATCAAGGACTATTTCGAGCCACCAAAAATTGTCATCGGTACGAAAGATGGCGAGCCAAGCGCGAATATGGACGCATTGCATGACGGTATCGAAGCGCCCGTCTTCAACACGAAATTCCGCGAAGCTGAGCTGACCAAATTTGTCGACAACACGTGGCATGCGGTCAAAGTCGGTTTTGCCAACGAAATTGGCCGGATCTGCGCCGCCCAAGATGTTGATCCACAGCAGGTCCACGCGATCTTCAAATCGGACACGAAGCTGAATCTGTCGGCTTACTACACGCGCCCCGGTGGGCCGTTCGGCGGCTCTTGCCTTCCCAAGGACGTGCGCGCGCTGCAATATATCTCGGGCGAGATCGGCGCAAACACGCCGATGATTGATTCTATCATGCGATCAAATGCGGCGCACAAATCACATCAGGTCGAAGATGTGCGTGCGGCTCTCCCGGAAGGTGGCACGGTGCTGATGTCCGGCCTCGCTTTCAAAGCCGACACGGACGACCTGCGCGAAAGCCCCAATGTCGATCTGGCGCGCCGCCTGCTGGAACTGGGCTATAAAGTCAGCGTGTATGATCCGGCGATCAATGCAGACCGGCTGGTTGGTCAGAATTTGGGCTATGCGTTCGGTAATCTGCCCGAGCTGTCGAGCCTACTCCTTTCCAAGGAAGAAGCCGAAAGCCGCGAGTTTGATCTTGCGATCAAGACCAACCGCACGTTTGAAACTTTGTCGGTCAACGCCAAGACCGTGCTCGATTTCGACAAGATGAGCTGAGCGCATAATGGCGGCCAAGCCCACCGACATCGTGCCTCAGGCACCAGAGCTTGACCGCCTGCGCGGATCAAATGACTTGCTGGCTTCGCTGCCGCTGACAGGCAAACGTATTCTGATTGTCGTCGAAAACCTGCCCGTGCCGTTTGACCGGCGCGTGTGGATCGAAGCGCGCACATTGGCCGCGGCTGGCGCGCAGGTCTCGATCATTTGCCCCAAGCTGAAGGGCTATGACGAGACCTTCGAACGCCTCGACGGTATCGACATTTACCGCCACCCGTTGCCGCTGGAGGCCGAGGGCGCGCTAGGATTTCTGCTGGAATATGGCGCAGCGCTGTTTTGGGAAAGCTGGCTCGCTTGGAAAATCTTTTTCAAGCACGGGCTGGACGCAATCCATGGCTGCAACCCGCCGGATCTGATCTTTCTGGTCGCATGGCAATTCCGTCTGTTCGGTGTGCGTTATCTGTTCGACCACCACGATATCAATCCAGAGCTTTACGAGGCCAAATTCGAAAAGCGCGGCTTCTTCTGGCGGTTGATGAAGGCGTTTGAATGGATGACGTTCAAAACCGCGCGCGTCTCGGTCGCCACCAATGAGAGCTACAAACGAATCGCGGTGGAGCGCGGCGGCATGGATGCGGACGATGTGTTTGTTGTGCGCTCTGGCCCTGATCTCAACCGCGTCAAACAAGTGCCAATCAACCCGCAATGGCGCAATGGCCGCAAATATATGGTCGGCTATGTCGGTGTTATGGGCGAGCAAGAGGGGATCGACCTGCTACTGGAAGCCATCGTGCATCTGACCCAAGTCAAGCAGCGCGACGACATTCAATTCTGTCTGGTTGGCGGCGGCCCTGCACTATCCCGGCTGAAGCAAATGGCGATCGACCTGGGCATCGCAGACTATGTGACCTTCACGGGCCGTGCGCCCGATCAGGACCTGTTCGAAATCCTCTGCACATCCGACATTTGCGTGAACCCTGACCGGGTCAACCCGATGAACGACCAGTCCACCATGAACAAGATCATGGAATATATGGCCATGGGCAAAGCCATGGTGCAGTTCGATGTGAAGGAAGGTCGCTTCAGCGCACAAGACGCATCGCTCTATGCCAAGGCGAATGATCCGGTTGATCTGGCCGAGCAGATGCTATCGCTGATTGGTGACGAGGCCAAGCGTAAAGCGATGGGCGAATACGGCGTGAAACGCGTGCGCGAACAGCTCAGCTGGGATCAGCAGATCGAGCCGCTGGTTAGCGCCTATCAGCGGCTGTTCCGCTAATCGGTCAGACCTGTTTGCGTTGGCGCAGCAAGCGCCGCATCGTGCCGAGATAGCTCTTGAGCGAGGCCTTCGCGCCAATCCGCTTCGCGCCTGCAACCAGGCCCAAATTCCTGAACCGCGGCGGTTTCATCCCGAAGCTCGTCATGGCCGCGATCCGTGTTGCGGCCAGCCCCTTGCGGCGCGATTGG
>CAKZSF010000101.1 GCA_937920575.1 uncultured Sphingomonadaceae bacterium
TCTTTACAGCGGACATGGCTTCTCGTTTCGCGGCGAGAAGAACCGTTTCGTGCTGCCTCCTGCGTTTCGCAAAGCCGTTGCGGAAAGCTCCGGCGATCGCATCCTATGCCTTGCCAAGCATGAACGGTGGAACTGCCTGACCGGCTTTGGCCTGTCGCGCCGCGAAGAATTTGCCGCCCAGCTCGACAAGGAAGAAGAAGCCGCGATCCGCCGCGAGCAAGATTTCGATCGCGATTTGCGCGCGATGCAGCTGTATGGCTTTGCCGAAATTCCGTTCGATGCCAGCGGCCGGTTCGTGATGCCCGATTATTTGGCTGACCTCGGCCAACTGGAAAAGGGTGTGTATTTTCAGGGCGGTGGCGGCTTCTTCACGATGTGGAATCCTGAACAGCTCTATTGTCAGGGTGCTGGCTGGGAGGGCCCGCAAGCGACTTGCCGCAAGCTCGCTGCCGAGGCAGATTCTAAGGCGAAGAAGAAATGAGCGGCGCCGAACCAAACACCGCCCCGCACATTCCCGTGCTGCTCGACGAAGTGATGCTCGCGCTCGATCCCAAACCCGGTGATGTGATCATAGATGCGACATTCGGCGCAGGCGGCTACACCCGCGCGCTGTTGAATGCCGGTGCGACCGTGCACGCGTTTGATCGTGACCCCGATGCGATTGCGGCGGGACGATCATGGGATGAGGCCAGCGAGGAGCCGCCGCGCTTGGTGCTTCACCCGCGCTGTTTTTCCGAAATGGTCGAGGGGTTGGCCTCCGTAGGCGTGGCGCAAGTTGATGGCGTGGCGATGGACCTCGGCGTCTCGTCGATGCAGCTCGACCAAGCAGGGCGCGGCTTTGCTTTCTCGCTCGACGGACCGCTGGATATGCGGATGAGCCAAGACGGGCCGAGCGCGGCTGACTTTGTGAATGAAGCGGACGAGGCGGCGATTGCTGACGTGCTGTACCATTATGGCGAGGAACGGCAGTCACGCCGTGTCGCCCGCGCCATTGTTGCTGCGCGCCCGCTGGAAACTACCGGCGAGCTCGCCCGCGTGGTGCGCAAGGCGCTGGGCCACAAACCGCATGACAAGAAAGACCCGGCAACGCGCAGTTTTCAGGCCATCCGCATCCATGTGAATGGTGAACTGGATGAAGTCCATGCAGGCCTGAGCGCGGCAGAGCGCGTGCTTCGTCCCGAAGGTCGGCTCGCAGTTGTCAGTTTCCATTCTTTGGAAGACCGCATTGTCAAACGCTTCCTGCGCGACGCTGGCAATAAGGGTCAGGCGGTCTCGCGCCACTTGCCCGGAGAGCCAGCGGCAAAGCCAGCAATTTTCACCAATCTCAGCAAGGCGATCAAACCGTCGGCGGCAGAGATTGAGCGCAATCCGCGCGCGCGATCCTCGATCCTGCGCAGCGCGGCACGCACTGCAGAACCGGCGAGAGAGGCGGCATGACCTATTCCATCAGAACGCGTTCAATTGGCTGGGCCGTGATCTTTATGGTTTGTGCAGCGGTGTTCATTGGCTTGACGATGAAGGTCAATGCGGTGCGCAGCGAAGTGCGGCTGGCCGAACGTAAGATTATCGCTCTGGAGCGTGAGAAGCGCTTGCTTGAAACCGAATTCGAAACCCGCGCCAATCAGCAGCAATTGGCCGATTGGAACGCGGTTGATTTTGGCTATCAGGCACCGGGCGCGGCGCAATTCATGGTTGATGAGCGCGAGCTGGCCGATCTGGGCGCACCGCGCGCAGTCGGCGCACCAGATCCGATCCAGATGGCGCTTTCGCCAGATGAAGAAGCCGGTAGCGGCGAGGGCAGCGTATCGATCATGTCCATGGTTTCGCCTCTCACGGGCAAACCGATGGAAGAGAGCGATGTTGACGAACAAGACAAAGCATCTGCGACGGACGAAATCTCTCCGATGCCCGAAGTCAAAACGGCAACGGCTGACGAGCTCGATATCATCAATTCTTTGACGCAATCAGATCAACCGGATGACAGCGACTTGTCCGGCCAGGAGGACGCTGGCCAATGAACGCGCTGGGGGGCACCGCTGCGATCGCAACGGGGCGCGGAAATCTCTTTAGTATCCGGCAGAAATTCCTGCTGACCGCGCGTTTCCGCGTGCTCACTCTGCTGTTGCTGTTCGCGCTTCTGGCTATGGTGGCGCTGGCGCGAATTGCGTTTATTGGTGTCGCCCAGCCGGCATCCAGCCAGACGTCCATGACCGAGGCGTTGCTGCCCGAACGGGGCGAGATCACTGACCGCCATGGCATTCCTTTGGCGCGGGCGTTTCCTGCCTATGCCCTGTGGTTCAATCCCAAATCGATGGGCGATACTGGTGCCCCGCTGGTTAAGTCACCTGCGCAAGTGACCAAAGAACTGGCCGCAATCTTCCCGGACTTGGATCAGGATAACGTCCTGCGCCGCTTGAAAAGCGGAAAGCCAGGCTATCTGCGTCGCCGCGTATTGCCTGAGCAAGCCAACAAGATTTTGGCGATTGGAGAGCTGGGCCTCGAAACACCGCGCGAAACGGATCGCTATTATCCGCAAGGATCAATGGCGGCGCATGTGCTTGGCTATGTCGCAGCCGACGGCACGGGCCGGGTTGGCATGGAAGCCGTGCTGGACGAGCAGCTGCGCGATCCGGCCAGCCGCGCAGAACCGGTGCCGCTCTCGATTGATATGCGGGTGCAGGGTGCGTTGGAAGACGAGCTGCGCAAAGGGATGCTGGCGACCAATGCATTGGGCGCTGCCGGTATCATCCTCGATGTCGATACTGGCGAAGTGATGGCGCTGGCCTCGCTGCCAGAATTTGATCCCAATGAAGTCAAACAATCCGATGTGACTTTGCCTAAGAGCAACACGGATCCCAATGCCCTGCCGCGTGTGTTCAACCGCTTCACCAACCAGGTTTACGAGCTGGGCTCTACGTTTAAGCCGGTGACGGTGGCGATCGGCATTGATGCGGGAACGATCACCGATCTGGGCCGCACATGGAAGGCCAACGAGCCTCTCATGGTGGGCGACAACCCAATCCGCGACACGCATTTTATCGGCAATTATCTCAATGTGCCGCAAACATTGATTCATTCGTCCAACATCACTTCGGGCAAAATGGCGAAGGAAATCGGCGGCGAGCGCATGCTCAAATACTTTGAACTGCTGGGATTTCATGAGCGCCCGTATATCGAGTTGAAAGCGCGCGGCGCGCCACTGGGTATGAGAGGCGATTGGACCGAGTCCAAGGCGATTTATGCCGGCTTTGGTCACGGTATCGCGGTCACCCCTTTGCATCTGGCAAGCTCTTACGCGGCGATGGTGAATGGCGGGATCTGGCGGCCGGCAACCCTGCGCAAGATTGAGGCTGGCCAAGCACCAAAAGGGCGGCGGGTGTTTAAGGCTTCGACCAGCGCGCGGATGAACCAGTTGCTGCGGATGATTGCAGTCTATGGCACTGGCAGAAACGCGGATGCTCCCGGTTTTCGCGTGGGCGGCAAGACTGGCTCTGCCGAGAAATCCGGCGCGGGCGGCCCCTTGCGGACGTCGCTGGTGTCGACTTTTGCGGCGGCTTTCCCGATGGATCGCCCGCGTTACGTTGTGATCGCAATGCTGGATGAGCCAAAAGGCACCGCGGCTAGCTCTTTCCAACGGACAGCAGCATGGAACGCGACGCCGGTTGTGGGCCGTGTGATCCCGCGCGTTGGGCCGATGCTAGGTGTGGTCCCCGACGAAAACCGCGATGTCGATATTTCCGATCTGCGCCCGCTGGCGGAGGGTGGCCGATGAAGCTCTCGCAACTCGCCCCAATCGCTGGAATGGCTATCGATGCAGCGCAAGACAGCGCTGTCACGGGCTTCGCTATCGACAATCGCAAGGTCGCGCCCGGCACCGTGTTTGGCGCGTTTCAGGGTGCCAACGTCAATGGTGAGGACTTTATTCCCGCTGCCATAGAAGCCGGGGCGGTTGCGGTGGTGGCGCGCAGCAAGGCTCAAGTTGACGGTGCGGTCCATGTCGCGACTGACAATCCGCGTAAGCTGTTTGCAGAGCTGGCCGCGACATTCTTCACGCCCGTACCCGAACACATCGTCGCCGTCACTGGCACCAACGGCAAGACTTCTACTGTCGAGATGACACGCCAGCTTTGGCGTATGATGGGCGAGCGTGCAGCCTCTATCGGTACATTGGGTGTGACGACACCAGATGAGAGCGTTTCAACTGGTCTGACAACGCCCGACATTGTGACATTCCTGTCCAACATGTCCGGCCTGGCGCGCGAAGGCGTGTCGCATGTCGCCTATGAAGCTTCGAGCCACGGCCTATCGCAATATCGCAATGAAGGGCTGGCTGTGAATGCCGGAGCCTTCACCAATCT
>CAKZSF010000102.1 GCA_937920575.1 uncultured Sphingomonadaceae bacterium
CTGCAAACGGGCCAGAGGCTGCATCACCCGGTCTGCGGCAGAACGTCCTTGCAGAGCCAGATGGACAACATTTTCACGGCCCAATGCCACAGACAGCGCCTCGCGGTCTAGTGGTAAGCGGATACCGCGCTCGCCCGATCCCTCTTTATCGCGCCCGACGCGCCAGGCCTGATCCAGCTTTGAACAGCCGTCATCCGCTGCATCGCTTGCATGGGCGAGCCACGCAATGTCACCCATCCGCGCGGATTGCGCGATGCGGTCATTGCCCAACACGAGTTGCCCGGATTTCTTTTCAAGCCCCAGCCGATCCAACAACGCCTTACGCAGGCCCGCTTCGATCATCTCCGGCAGACTGTCCGGAATAGTCAGCTTGCCGTTCTTAAAACTGCGCGCAATTCCTGCCTTTAGCTGGCCCTTACCCATCGCCGTTTCAAGCTGCGCACGGGAAACCGCGATCCATGCGCCGCGCCCGGGCGCCTTGGCCAGCGGATCGGGCCACACTTCCCCATCTGGCGATATCGCCAGCCGGATCAGACTATCGCGATCGGCTGTCTCGCCGGTCAGGATACAGCTGCGTTGCGGCGCCGTGCTTTGCTTTACACAAGCTTCGCCGGGCTCGCCAGAGCGTGCCTTGGGCGCTTCAGAGATGTCGGAGCTTACGCGCTCATTGGTCGGAGTCCGCATTTGCGGCCTCCTGAGCTTGGGTTTCATCAGCGGCTGGCGCCGCCTCTTCACCGGTTTCTTCTGGCTCATCTTCGAACCAGTGAGCACGCGCGGCCATGATGATTTCGTTGCCTTGCTCTTCGGTCAGACCGAATTCGCCCAACACTCCGCCCTTGTCTTCTGGGCGTGGGGCCGGACGACGCATGGGCGGGCCATCAGCGTTCTGACGGCGACGTGGTGCTTCGCGCTTCTTCGCAATCAGCTCGTCGGTTGCAAGATCGGCCAGATCGTCGAGCGTCTTGATGCCGCCCTTGCCCAACACGACCAACATTTGCTCGGACAGATGCGGCATAGTTGCCAGATCGTCTTCAACACCCAGTTCACGGCGTTCTGTGCGATAGGCCTCATTCTGACGATCAAGCGCTTCCTTGGCGCGCGACTGCAGCTCTCCACCCAGCTCTTCGTCAAAGCCTTCGATAGCGGCAAGTTCGTCCAGTGGAACGTAAGCAACTTCTTCCAGCTCTTGGAAGCCTTCGGCAACCAGCAACTGCGAGAGCGTTTCGTCCACATCGAGCTCTTCTTCGAACATTTTCGAACGCTCGGCGAATTCCTTGCTGCTCTTCTCGCTCGCCTCTTCCTCGGTCATGATGTCGATCTGGTGACCGGTCAATTGGCTGGCGAGACGCACATTCTGACCACGGCGACCAATAGCAAGGCTCAGCTGATCGTCAGGGACGACGACTTCGATGCGGCCTTCTTCCTCGTCCAGAACAACACGAGCAACCGTTGCCGGTTGCAGCGCATTCACGACGAAGGTCGCAATGTCATCACTCCACGGGATGATGTCGATTTTCTCGCCTTGCAGCTCTTGAACGACAGCCTGTACGCGGCTGCCCTTCATGCCCACACAGGCGCCGACAGGATCGATGCTGCTGTCATGGCTGATCACGCCAATTTTGGCGCGGCTTCCGGGATCGCGAGCAGCGGCTTTCAATTCGATAATGCCGTCGTAGATCTCTGGCACTTCCTGCGCGAACAGCTTGCGCATGAAATCAGGATGCGCGCGTGTCAGGAAGATCTGCGGCCCACGATTGTTGCGCTCCACCTTGCTGATCAAAGCGCGGATACGCTCACCCACACGGGCGGCTTCACGCGGAATTTGTTGGTCGCGGCGGATCACACCTTCTGCGCGACCCAGATTGACGATCACATGGCCAAATTCGACCGACTTGATCACGCCGGTAACAACTTCGCCTGCACGATCTTTGAACTCTTCGAACTGGCGCTCGCGCTCTGCATCGCGCACCTTCTGGAAGATCACTTGCTTGGCGCTTTGCGCATCGATGCGGCCCAGATCAACTGGTGGCAGCGGATCAACGATGAAGTCGCCAATTTTGGCATCATCCTGCAGCTTTTGCGCAGCGGTCAGATCGACTTGTTTGAAGTAGTCTTCAACCTCTTCAACCACCTCAACCACACGCCACAGACGCAGATCGCCGGTTTGTGGGTCCAGCTTCGCACGGATATCGTTTTCCGCACCATAGCGGTTGCGCGCGCTTTTCTGGATTGCCTCTTCCATCGCCTCGATAACGATCGCTTTGTCGATCATCTTTTCGCTAGCAACAGAATTCGCAATCGCGATCAGTTCAGCTTTGTTGGCAGAAATTGCACTGGCCATCAGTCTTGAGCCTTCTCTTCTTCCTGAATTTCGTCTGCCCCACTGGAGTCCAATGGAGCGGTGGCGGCAATAAGCGCGTCGGTCAAGACGAGCTTTGCCGAATGAATTTGTTCCTGGGGAAGTTTTGCTCCCCCACGTTTCGTATCGGTGATGCTGACCGTGCCGTTTTCAATGCCTTCAAGCAGGCCTTTAAAAACGCGTGCGCCCTTATCATCTCCATCCCAGCCCTTGGCCATAACGATACGCGCCTCGTGACCCGCCCAATTGGCAAAGTCTTTCGCGCGAGTGAGCGGGCGATCAATTCCGGGCGAAGACACTTCCAAATGGTAAGTGCCCTCAATCACCATCTCGCCAGCTTCCTCGATCTCGTCAATCTTGGCGGACACAGCACGCGAAAGAGCCGCGCATTGTTCGATCACAAGTTGCCCTGTGGCCGGATCTTCCGCCATGATCTGCAGCGCCTGACCGCCATCGCCAGCTTCCGATGCCATCATTTTGACGCGCACCAGCTCGAACCCGAGCGCTTTCGCCTCAGGCTCCACCAGTTCAATCACGCGTGCAATATCAGTCATCATTATCCGTCATAGCTTTGACATGTCGAAACAACGCTGTTTGGGCCGGCCCCTTGCGGCGCCAGCATCTCAACTTTGATCGACAATGTCGGGATGACGGTCAGATAGGCTGGCGCAATCGGAATTGCAAATGAAAAGGGCAAAACGAAAAGGGCCCCGCGCAAAGCCGAGCCCTTTCCATTTCAACGGGTATGAAAACTAGTGGTGGTGATCGCCACCGTGACCGCCATCATGTTCGTCAGGCGCCCAAGTGACATGAGTTACAAATTTGTATTTCCCCACGGTCTTCTCAAATTTGAACGGTTTGCCGTTGGGTAAGAAGGCGCTTGGACGGCCCCAGCTGTCAGGGGTGTTGCCGACCGCTGGCAAGGCAACGCGGGACTTGTTCTTGCCTTTACCACCGCCCGATCCATCAGGTTTGCCACCGCCTTTGCCGCCGCCCTTGCCCTTACCACCGCCATCGGTTCCGCCGTCACCACCGCCCGAACCATCACCATACATCGTGTTCAGCAGTTCATAGTCATGGGCGTCAGGATGCTCATTGCCCGCCGGTTGGCTGGTGTATTCCATGCATGATTCGGTCTCGTCAGTGCTGAAATTTTCATTCTGGTGGCCCAAGCCATAATCATGGCCGATTTCCTGACAGGTTACCAATTGGCGCCAAGTGTAGTTGTTGTAGTTCTCACGCTCGAAATAATTGTCGTTCAACTTCGTGCTGCCCGCGGTGATTTTGCCACTGGACAGGGCGATGGTTGCAATACCAAGCCAGCCTGTTGCTCCGTAATCATCATTGCACACCTGAATTGTGCCGCTGACCATGGTGCAACTGGAATTGTTGCCTGTTTCGATAGCTGCCTGAATGTAGGGTGATACATTCCAATCGGCCACGGCTTCACCGACATGCGCATTCCATCGCGCATCCGTGTTATCGAC
Source organism: uncultured Sphingomonadaceae bacterium (assembly GCA_937920575.1). GTDB lineage: Bacteria > Pseudomonadota > Alphaproteobacteria > Sphingomonadales > Sphingomonadaceae > CAKZSF01. Next base: position 3,847 of record CAKZSF010000102.1, read on the forward strand.
GATCGGGATTGTAATCGGCTCAGCCGCTCCATTATCCCACGCATAGGTGCTCCATTGATGATCCGCCAATACCGGATTGGCAATGAGGCCGACCGCTATGATTGCGGCAAATCCTGCGGAGCGTTGTACTGAGTTCTTATTCATTCGGCGTCCCTTCCCGAGCCATTGTTGACTTTCGGGGAATTCAACGAAGGAGGAAAAGAACTTGATAAGATGTTTGGCTGGCAAAGGTGCCTAACCATCTTTCAAGCATTCGAGCGGTCCAACAAGAATGACTAAATCTTGCCTTCAACCCAATTCTGAATGCGTTGTTTCGCGAGCGCCTTGTCCTGCTGACAAATTTGATCCGCTTGCCAGCGCAGTTCAATCACTTGTTCGACCGCCAACAGTTCGTCTAAGACCATACCGAACTGGCCCTTCTTTGCCCAAACTATTTGACCAAAGAGCTCGCAGTCGTCGATCTCGATCAACGCTTCGAGCCCCGGCTTGATCATTTCCGCTGTCGCAATCCGCGCGCCCGTGCAGGACAGATCAAGCACGAAACAATCGGCATAGCCGCCGATCAAAGTCAGCTTGCCCGGCGCGCCAATATGCGCGCGCGCTTGCTCACGACGACCGATAAACAGTTCTTCTGACAGGGTTGGCAGAGCGGACATGCCGCTCATTTAGCCCGATCATGGTCAGTGAAGTTTTCTTACGGCCCGCGGTAAAAATACCTGGGTTTCACCAAGAGAAAAATACCTGGGTTTCACCAAGAGAGCGTACCCGAACCTATTTGCAGTAGCGGTCAGCTTCTTTTTGCATCTGTGCCAGGCGATCCGCATCGCGATCCAGCGTGCCACGGTCGACTGCCTTATCCCAAGCATCGCTGGCCATGTCGGTGAAGCGCTCGCATTGCTCGGATCGAACGCGGGCCTTCTCGTCAGCCATGGTCTGGTTGATGCTCTTGCCGTCCAGCGATTCGACGGGTTCATTCATGAAATCTTCCGCGTTGCGCGGTGCTGAAACGGAATAGGCAACCCAGCCTGCAATCGCGACGGTGCCAACAAGACCCACAACCGGTTTCAAAAAATCCATAACGTTTACCCCCTGAAATCGAGCCTCAATAGTGTTCGGCGGAGGTTAAAATCAGGCTAAGAGTCCTCTTCCATCAGGCAGTGCTTTTTGATCGCATGGCGCAATTGATCGTAAGATAAACCCAAGGCCTTGGCGGTTTGCCGTTGATTCCAGCGATGTTTGCCCAATGCATGTTCGAGTATCTGCTTTTCATGCGCATCCACTGCTCCGCGAAGATCGTCGATTGTATCGAGCGATGGCGTGACTGTTGGCGAAACATCCTTGCCGGCATTGGCCGCAGCCACTTTGGGAGCGCTCGCTGCAACGGACTGCGGCTGACCAAGCGGCTTCCACGGGCTTTCAAACGGGTCGAATACGGCATGCCCGATCGGATCGTTCCAATCATCCCAACGATAGACCGCGCGCTCTGTCACATTGCGCAATTCGCGAACATTGCCCGGCCATGGGTGCTCTTCGAATTGCTTGGCGACGTGATCGGCAAAGCCCGGCCACCCTTCCCAACCAAGCTCTGCCGCCATTCGACGCCCGAAATAGTCCGCCAGCACTGCGATGTCCCCCTCGCGCACCCGCAGAGGCGGAAGTGTGATCACTTCAAAACTCAGCCGGTCGAGCAAGTCGGCGCGGAACGTACCTTCATCGGCGCGTCTGGGCAGATCCTCGTTGGTGGCCGCGACAATCCGGACATCGACATTGGTCGGGCGGGATGAGCCAATGCGGGTCACTTCGCCATATTCGACCGCTCTCAACAACCGCTCTTGCGCGGCCATCGACAAAGTGCCCAGTTCGTCGAGAAATAGCGTGCCCCGGTCGGCTTCTTCAAACCTTCCCGCTCTTGCTTTGGTAGCGCCTGTGAACGCGCCCTGCTCGTGGCCAAACAATTCGGCCTCGATCAATGTCTCTGGCAAGGCGGCGCAATTCATGGTGACGAGCGGTTCGTCCCAGCGAGTGGAAAGGCGATGCAAGCGTTCGGCGATCAGTTCCTTACCGGTTCCGCGCTCGCCGATGACCAGCACAGGACGGCGCATCGGTGCAGCCCGACTGGCCCGCTCCACCGCATCGAGAAATGCCCCCGATTGGCCGATAAATTGATTGCCTCGCTCCATTTGCACCAACTGATAGGATATTTTCCCAATGGTTGGCAATATGCACCAAGCAAGAAATGTCCGATTCCTCGTAAACCCTTGTTTTCAAAGCAATTATACAAATTGGCACAACCTTTGCTGAATAGTGAACAAGAGTTTACGAAAGGACGAAGCAATGGAAAGCCTAACGAAAAGCCGCCTGTTCAAATCCCCGGTGGGATTGGCATCGGTCGCAAGCGTATTTGCGATGGTG
>CAKZSF010000103.1 GCA_937920575.1 uncultured Sphingomonadaceae bacterium
AAGAATTGGCTGAGGAAACTCATACCAACGAGCCTGCGCCCGAAACCGAAGAACAAACAGCGAAGGAGCGCGGACCGCCTGGCGGAAAAGTTTGGGCTATCGGAAGTGTCGACGATATCCGATTCCCCCGAACACAACAGGAGAGCAACCGACAAACCCCAGACGAGGCGCAAATCGCGTCTCGTATCGGCGTATTTGAAGACCTCCTCGTCCGACAAGAAAGCTGGGTCGTTCGCAAGGCCGAAGACGTGGAACCCGTACGAGAGAGGCGCCGTCCCGATCGAGGAGATCCTCGGGATTAACATGCGCAATTCGTTGATCGCAAAATACAATCCGCGATTGGCGATCGAGCGCGCGCGGGACAAGGTCGCCGCCAAGGTTGCGCTGGAGGCAGGCGGCATTTCCTGCACGGGCACCGTGGCGGTGATCGAAACGCATCAGGATCTGATGGCGTTCGACCCCTTGCGCGATATGCCGGATGATTGGGCGATCAAGCCTGCACGTGGTTCGCAAGGGGACGGCATTTTGCTGGCCGTACGGCGCGAGGGGGACGATTGGTACAAGGGCTCTGGCGCAAAGCTGACGCGCGACGATGTGATGCACCACATCCAACGGATCATCGACGGGCAATATTCCGGCGATTCAGCGGCCGAGGACGCTGCGCTGATTGAACCGCTGATCAAAGCGGATCCTGCGCTTGCCGATCTGGTGCCAGAGGGTCTGCCCGATTTGCGGGTCATCTGCTTGCATGAGCATCCGCTGATGGCGATGCTGCGGCTGCCGACCAACGCATCCGACGGCAAAGCGAACCTGCACCAGCGGGCCATCGGGGCCGGCGTGTCGTTGGAAACCGGGCGGATCACGCGGGCGCTGGTTCAAGGTGAAGTGATCACGCATCATCCCGACACCGGCATTGAGCTGATCGGTTTTGAAGTGCCCGGCTGGGATCGCGTGCTGGAGCTGTCGAGCAAATGCGGCCCGGCCGTGGGGCTGGGTTACAGCGGCGCGGATATCGTGCTCGATGTGAATGACGGCCCGCTGGTGATCGAGGTCAACGCGCACCCGGGGATCGAAATTCAGAACATCAACCAGCTGGGATTGAAAGCGCAAATGGAAATTGTCGGCGAAAAGTTCGACTGATTGGCGGCACCGATACGCGTGTCATTGCGCAAAGAAAAAGGCCGACCCGTGTGTGTGCCGGGCCGGCCTTTCTTTGTCGTCGAGAGAGCGCAGTGCTTTCTCTCGGAGGGGGTGCTTTTTGGACCTTACTTGGCCGCCAGATCTTCTGCGGTCAGAGTGGTGTGCTCTTTCGCAGCAGCGGTCGATTTGGCCATGACGTCTTCCGGTGAAGGGATCAGGCCAATTTTCGACAGCGCGCCACCCGCGCTCCAATTGGCAACCCATGCGTCCAGGAATTCCTGCAAACCAGGGATCGCGCCAATGTGCGCCTTCTTCACGTAGATATAGAGCGGACGTGCACCGGGATATTGGAAGCTCGAGATGTTTTCATAAGTCGGCGCAACACCGTTCATGGCAAGGCCTTGGACCTTGTCAGAATTTTCTTCGAGGTAAGAATAGCCGAACACGCCGACAGAATCTTTGTTACCCTGAATTTTCTGAACGATCAGGTTGTCCTGCTCGCCTTGGTCAACATAGGCGCCATCATCGCGCACTTCGGTGCAAATTTGGTCGTATTTGTCTTCGTCGCTCTCTTTCAGGGCTTTCATGTCCTCATTGGCTTTGCAGCCTGCTTCGAGGATCAGCTCTTTCAGAGCATCGCGCGTGCCGGATGTCGCTGGCGGGCCGTAAACCAGGATTGGCTTGGCTGGCAGCGATGGATCAACATCGGCCCAAGTCTTGGCAGTTTGCTCTTCACCGTAAGGCTTAGCAGCAATCGCTTTGTAGACCGTTTCAGGAGAGAGGTTCATGGTGATACCGCCTTGCGCCGAAGCGAATGCGATGCCGTCCATACCGACTTGAATTTCGATCACGTCGGTGACGCCGTTGGCCTGACAATCTTCGAATTCAGACGCCTTCATGCGGCGCGACGCGTTGGAGATGTCTGGCGTGTCCGCGCCGGTACCCGAACAGAACAGCTTCATGCCGCCGCCGGTGCCGGTGGATTCGATGCGCGGTGACGCAAAGTTTGCGTTGTCGCGCACAAATGTCTCAGCGACTGATTTGGCAAATGGGAAAACGGTCGAGCTGCCGACTGTCATAATCGAGTCGCGTGATCCGCTGGCGCCCGTGTCGCCGCATGATGCGAGAGCCACTGCGGAAATCGCGAGCAGCGTGGTTGTTTTGATGGTTTTCATTGGTGTTACCCCTTTAATGTCTCGCCGCCTTAGGCAGCGATTGTTTCAGTCTTGTGATAGTGCTGTGACTTAGAAATCGATCTGCGCACGCATGCCGAACGCATCGACATCGTACGATGTGCTGCCCGTTCCCGTGGCGTGTACGGCATCGTCATAGGATTGCTTGCCATAGGTCGCGAGGAAGCGGGTGTAGTTGGTTGGCGTCCAGATCAGAGAGAGCTGATAACCGTTTTGCGTGCCGCCGATGATACCAGCATCGCTGAGATCGAGATAGTCATAGCGCGCATTGATCGACCATGCGCCCGAACCGCCTTTGTTAAGCGGGTTGGTTGGCTTGATCCGGTCAAATTTGCCCTTCTTGTAGCCGCGGCTGTCACCGCCGGTCAGGAACACGCCTGCCTCAACATACCCACCGAAGAAGGTTGGATCGGCCAGGCCCATCGGACGACGCGTGTTGCGCCAGTAGCCTTCGGCCGCGATATGGAACGGGCCGCTGATCGCTGCTGCTTCGACGCCCAGATCCAGCTCGCTGGTCGCGCTGAAATTGCCAGTGTTGATGAAACGCTCGCCCGTGAAATGAACGTAAGGACGCTGGCGATAGCGCGCAGTCGTGCCCTCCTCCAGATCGGTCAAGTGAACCGAGCCGCCAAAGTGCAGCTGCGTGTTGCCTGTTTTCGGAAAGAACACCGCACGGCCATCCACGCTGGTGCGTTTGTTGGGCAGATCTTCCAGATTGTCGCTGAAAACACCGGCTTGAACCAGAATGTCGTCCTTCGCGTATTCGAACGAGGCACCCATGCGACGTGACAGACCAAACGCATCGGTGAATGCGGCGCGTTCAATGAAAGACGTGTGACGGCTGCTCGACAATTCTTCCAATGACTGGAAGTTGTTGTGTTGGCCAACGGTGAGTTTCACGTCGCCCGTTTTGTACGTCAGAACCGCATCGGTGACTTCTGCGCCGCCGCTGAGTTCGACTTC
>CAKZSF010000104.1 GCA_937920575.1 uncultured Sphingomonadaceae bacterium
CACGTCCATGCCGGATTTGTAGATGTCTGCGCCATCCAGTTCGATTGTCCCCTCGACCCGCGCAATCGGGATCGTATCGTTCATGCGATTAAGCGAGCGCAGAAAGGTCGATTTGCCGCAGCCGGATGGGCCGATGAATGCCGTCACATATTCGGTCGGAATATCGATAGAGACTTCATCGATGGCCTTCTTATCCGCGTAGTATACGGACACATCTTTGGCGCTCATTTTGGCCGCCACGGCATCTAGATTGGTATGTACCTGAGTCACCATTTCTTCTCAAATCGATTGCGAAGGTAAATTGCCAGTGCGTTCATCACTAGCAGGAATACGAGTAGAACGATAATCGCCGCTGAGGTGCGTTCCACGAATCCTCGGTCAATCTCGTCAGACCAGAGGAAGATTTGCACCGGCAAAACTGACGACGGCGAAGTAAAGCCATCGGGAGGCGACGCGATGAACACACGCATGCCGATCATCAGCAACGGAGCCGTTTCGCCCAAGGCGCGCGCCATACCGATGATGGTACCGGTCAAAATGCCGGGCAGAGCCAGCGGCAGCACATGGTGGAAAACCACTTGAACCGGCGATGCACCAATAGCGAGCGCGCCATCGCGGATGGATGGCGGCACTGCCTTGATCGCGTTCCGGCCTGAAATCACAATTACTGGCATTGTCATCAGGGCCAACGTCATGCCGCCAATCAGCGGAGCGGACCGATAATTGGGGAATATCGTCAGGAAGACGGCCAGACCCAATAAGCCGAAAATGATAGAGGGCACAGCGGCGAGGTTATTGATCGAGACTTCGATAACGTCCGTCCAGCGGTTCTTCGGTGCGTATTCTTCCAGATAGAGTGCGGCCAAAACGCCGATGGGAAACGCCAAGACCAGCGTAACCAGCATGGTAAGCATCGATCCCTTCAATGCCGCCCAGATACCGACTTGCTGAGGGTCGGTTGCGTCCGCTCTGGTCAGGAAGCCAAGGTCAAGCCGCTTCTCAAGCTGGCCGGCATCGCGCATTTTCGCGGCGACTTCCTGTAATTCTGCACTGCCTTCGCCGGAATAGCCGGCCGCAAGATCTGCTGTGACTGGAACGTAGAAGCTGGATTTCTCTTGCGCCCTGCTGGGAGAACTGATGAGTTTTTCAGCGACTTCACGCCAGCTCTCGCTGGATATCTCGGCGGCCACAACCGGCCCGAACTTCTCCTCTGCAGCAAAGGCGATGATCTCTGGCAGACCGGAATTGCGCATCGCTTCAACCGGGCTGGCATCACTGCTGAAGCTTTCGGGCACGGAAACGGGGTTGGCGGCGAAATCGATTTCGAGCTTGGCCTCAACCCGCTGAAAACCGCCAAAGCCGTTCAGCGTCATTGTGACCAGCAAGAAGGCCAGCATGGCAACGGAGAAAAGAATGGCAGCCAGGCCCAGCGCCTTGAAACGCTTTTCCGAAGCGTAACGCTTCTTCAGATGCGCCTCAAACTTAGGCGTGCGGGTGGGGGCGATGGTGTCACTCATAAGCTTCGCGGAACCTCTTCACAACACGCAGAGCGATAAAGTTGAGAGCCAAAGTCACAAGGAACAGAACAAAACCCAATGCAAACGCGCTGAGCGTGGCCGGGTGGTCAAAACTGCCTTCGCCGGTCAGCATAGCGACAATTTGCACTGTAACGGTGGTCATTGCCTCCAAAGGATTGGCCGATAGGTTTGCAGCTGTTGATGCCGCCATAACAACAATCATCGTCTCACCTATCGCGCGGCTGATCGCGAGCATTACGCCGCCGACAATGCCGGGCAGGGCCGCGGGTACCAGCACGCGCTTGATCGTTTCAGACGTGGTTGCGCCCATTGCCAGGCTGCCATCGCGCATGGCCTGAGGGACAGCGGCAATGGAATCGTCGGCCATGGAGGAGACGAACGGAATGATCATCACGCCCATCACCAAACCAGCAGCCAATGCGCTCTCGCTTGATGGGTTGCTCACACCAAGTGACAGCGCGAGGTCTCTGATCGCTGGCGCGACAGTCAGAGCAGCGAAATATCCGTACACAACGGTAGGGACACCGGCGAGAATCTCTAGAGTCGGTTTCAAGACACTGCGCCAGCGCGGGCTAGCATATTGCGTGAGGTAAATTGCGCTCATCAGGCCAAGCGGGATCGCGACAATCATCGCGATAATGGCACCGATAAAAATAGTGCCCCAAAACAACGGGATCGCTCCATACCGGCTTGCATCGATCGATTCGGGGCTGATCATCGGATCGGGACCCCATTTTGTACCGAACAGAAATTCAAGCGGGTTCACCATTCCGAAGAAACGGATCGTCTCAAAGATCAGGCTCGCTGCAATGCCAAAGGTTGTTAGGATAGCGATCAGGGACGCACCAAGCAGCAATCCCATCACAGCTTTCTCTACGCGATTGCGTGCTGTGAAGTCTGGCTTCAATCTTAGGAATGACCAAATGCCAGCGGCCAGAGCAATGACCAGCGTGATGACAACGCCAATAGTGTTGTAGCGCGTGATGGCATCTTCAAACGGGGTGATAAAAGCTTCGGCCTGAGGGTTGAAAACGGAAGGCGCGTTGCCCGTTGCTACCGCTTTTGCCTCAGACAGGATTGTCTCACGTTGCAGCCCGAACGCTGGCAAATCTGCCGCGGCCGGCGTGGCCAAAACCGATTGCTTGATCAGTTCCGGCGCGACGACTGACCATAGGCCAACAAAAGCCAGCAATGGCACGGCAATCCACAGTGCCACATACCATGCGTGATAGCTGGGCAGGGCCGCAATTGGCGCACCGCCAGCGGCTCGCTTAAATCCGTAAGCCTTCGCCCGCGCGGCCAACCAACCTGCCAACGCCAATCCGACAACCAGAAGAAAGAGCACCGCAGGTGCCATTGTTCAAACGCGCTCCGACCAGAGAATCAGTGACAAGGCCTGGTGAGCGCTTTGCTCACTCCATGCCGCGTTGGCTTGAGTTTGTGA
>CAKZSF010000105.1 GCA_937920575.1 uncultured Sphingomonadaceae bacterium
CGGAGACGCTGGAAAATCTCGACACGAGCGACGAGGCGCCGGTGGGCTTCTTCTCGAATATCCTTGGATCGGTGTCCTCAATTCCCCGAGAACAGCCGATCCGTGACAATCTGGAGGACATCCAACAGCAATCGCGCGAGGCCGAGCGGTTAAGTCTGATCGTTGCCTCGATGCGCCCTCGTATCGAAACGCAAATCGACAAGCTGTTCGGGCGAACTTTGTTCCTCGACCGCCCCTCTCCGCGCCGTTTGAAAGCTTGGCGCAAAATGGCGCAGCAAGAGGCTGCTGAGCAGGCCGGATACGCCTTTGCATCCTATGCCGAGGCGAAATATCACGGGGTGATCGCGCGTCTCGCCAGGACCATTTATCGGATGGTACCCGAGCTGGGAATTGCCGATCCGCAGCCCATTGCTGAGAAACTGCGTGAAGCCACGCAGGCACAAGGGCTCACCTCGTTGACTGGTAGAGGGAAAGGCGCGAGCAAAGCGGCCATCGCTTTCTTTCGCGCGCACGATATCGGCTTCCGCATTCGGCGCTTGCGCCTTTTGGCACGCCGTTTCGCCCGCGAATGGTCTGCCGAGGATGGCATGACTGAAGCGGATCGAGAGATCGCACAGAAGGCTATTTTCGAAGCGCTGTCGCTCTACTTTGCGAAAGAAGGTTCGGAAGGACTGGGGGCAGACTTTGGCGAAATTGCCCATCGCGTGATGGACGAACCCGAAGCAGTCTTGAATGAAATGGCCGCTCGCAGAACATTGATTGACCTCGATTTAAGGGTCGAAGCCATTCTGTCCGAAGCTCTGCAAGCGCTTCCCAAGCCTGTCCGACGCCGCATGCTGCTGGCCTATCTTGGCTTCCCATTTTACGACGTGGCAACCTTGCCATTGCTGCGCAACGAAGGTCTGACCGAGTTCGATCCGATCAAAGTTGACCGCATATCACCCGACGATGCCAATTCCATCCGCGAGGGGGGATCGCACTCTTCGCTGAGGGGCACCGAATTCTACAATTTCGGCGCTTTCTTTAGCCGCGCCTATCGCGAGAATGACTATCTTTGGGGACGGCTTCACGGGGCCGAACGAATGGCTGACTTGATATATTCCACGTTAGACGGTGCATTTGTGACAAGTGACCTGTTGGCGTTCAAACGCCGCCTTTTCCTCGCCATTCTGGACGAAGAAGATGGGCGATTGAACGCCGAACCCGATCTGGTCGAACGTCTGCGCGCCGAGGTGCTCGCTAAGCTCCCCGGCTAATCACAACCGCTGGTTTAGTGCTGATGATCGCCATGGCCTTCGTGATCGTGGCTGTGTTCAGCATTGGTATCCTGATCAAACGCAGCAAGGCTTTCGTAGACAGCCCGCACAAATTGATCGGCGCTGATGAAGCCTTCGCCGCGGTTGAAATCAGACAGTGGCTTTGCGGCAACCGTCTCGTCCGCTGTTTTACCTTCGGACTTTAGTGTTGTGACGCGGCTAACGACCGTCGCAATCATTGCGCGATATTCGGCGAGCTCAGCCTTGTTAGACATGGGGCCGTGACCGGGAATGACTTTGGTCTCGTCATCCATCTGCGACATGGCAAGGTCGAGCGTGTTGAGCAAATTCAGCACATTGCCGCCCGAAGCCACATCAACAAAAGGGTATCCGGGAATTTTAAAATAGAGGTCGCCCATATGGACGACATTGTCCTCGCGCCAGATTACAATGCTATCGCCGTCAGTGTGGCCACCACCCAGGTAATACACATCGATCGTGTCGCCATTGAGATTGAAAGTGAGCCCTGAGTCGTAGGTGACAACTGGCAAAGCCTCTTTGGGCGATGGGCCAATTGTGCGTTCGCCGCGCTTCTGCTCGGTGGACATACGGACCCGCACATTGTGATGCGCAAAGATCGTCGCCCCGGCTTTGCCAAAGGCCTCGTTGCCGCCGGTGTGATCGCCATGCCAGTGCGTGTTCAACACGTAATCGACAGGTCGAGCGCCTAGATTGGTCACTGCTGCCTTAATCTTTTCGCTGAGCGGCGCGAACTGATCATCTATCAAGATCGTGCCATCTTCACCGTGGCTGACACCAATATTGCCGCCTGCCCCAAACAGGACCGCGATGCCGGGTGCCAACTCCTCGGTTTTGATTTCTACATCATCGAAATTGCGCTGCGCATGAGCTGGTGCGGCCAAAGATAACGCCGCTGTTGCGGCTAGTAGTGTCTTGAATTTCATAATTTGTCCCTTCGATACCAAGCCTAATCAGACTGGTGTTCGCTGTCGAGGGATCAATCGTTACGCGCCAAACGCCTCTTTCAACTTGTCAAAGAAGCCACGGCTTTCGGGACATTCATCTCCCGTCTCGGTCTCTTTGAACTCGCGCAAAATCTCTTTCTGCTTTGAAGAGAGCTTCGTCGGCGTTTCAACCGCGATCTCTACCACAAGGTCGCCACGCCCGCGTCCCTGCAACACGGGCATACCCGCGCCGCGTTTGCGCAATTGCTTGCCCGACTGGATGCCGGAGGAAATCTCGATTGTGCTGACTTCGCCATCAAGACCCGGAATGTCTACGGAACCACCCAGCGCTGCCGTTGTGAAGCTAATCGGAACGCGCGTAAACAGCGCGGTGCCTTCGCGCGCAAAGACAGAGTGTTCGCGCACGTGCAGAAACAGGTAGAGGTCACCCGGAGGTGCGCCCATCGGCCCAGCCTCACCTTTGCCGGACAAACGAATGCGTGTCCCATTGTCGACACCCGGCGGGATTGTGACATCGAGCTTTTGCACGACATCGCTGCGCCCTTCTCCGCGACAACTGCGGCAGGGGCTTTCGATCACTTGGCCAGTGCCATGGCAAGTCGGGCAAGCACGCTCGACTGTGAAGAAACCCTGTTGCGCGCGCACGCGCCCTTGCCCACCGCATAGGTTGCAAATGCGCTTGCCCGTACCGGGTTCAGCGCCTGTGCCTTCACAAGGATCACAAGCGGCGGACACTTCGACTTCAATCTGCGTGTCTTTCCCGTGGAAGGCCTCATCGAGAGTAACTTCCATATCGAAGCGCATATCCGCTCCGCGGCGTGCCTGCTGGCGTCCACCGCCTCCGCCAAAGGCAGAGCCAAATATGTGTTCGAAAATGTCGCCGATATCGCCGAAATCGGCGCCCGGCCCTGCACTACCGCCGGGCCCGCCACCAGACATGCCCTGCTGATATGCCTCATGCCCGAACCGGTCATAAGCCGCGCGCTTCTGCGGGTCCTTTAGGCAGTCATAGGCTTCGTTGATCGCCTTAAATTTTGCCTCAGCGTCTGCATCATCCGGATTGCGGTCCGGATGAAACTTCATCGCCATCTTCCGATAGGCCGATTTCAGCGCGGCATCATCCGCACCACGATCAACCCCTAGCTGAGCATAAAAATCTGTGGCTGACATTGTGGTCCCGTCCCCAAAGCTAGGAGCCACCGACGCGCGCGGCATCGGTGGTGTCCTGAGCTGCTATCAACCGATCAGTCTTTCTTGTCTTCGTCGACTTCGGAGAACTCGGCGTCGACAACTTCTTCGTCGTCCGAAGAAGCCGCGTCTGCCTCGTCGCTACCTTCGGCAGCGGCAGAGCCTTCGGCTTGCTGCTGCTCGTAGATAGCCTGCCCCATCTTCATCGCGTGTTGAGTCAGCGCTTCAGATTTGGCCTTCATCTCGTCGACATCGTCGCTCTCGATTGCAGTCTTGAGTTCGGCAACGCCCTTCTCAATTTCGCCTTTCAGATCAGCGTCGACCTTGTCGCCATGCTCTTCGAGTTGCTTCTCAGTTGCATGGACGAGGCTATCGGCCTGGTTTTTGACTTCCGCAGATTCGCGCCGCTTCTTGTCTTCGTCAGCGAATTTCTCGGCATCCTGAACCATCTGATCGATGTCGTCATCCGAAAGACCACCAGACGCCTGAATGCGGATCTGTTGTTCTTTGCCGGTGCCTTTGTCCTTGGCCGAGACATTCACGATCCCGTTGGCGTCGATGTCAAACGTCACTTCGACTTGCGGTACACCGCGCGGCGCCGGCGGAATACCAACCAGATCGAATTGACCCAGCATCTTATTGTCCGCCGCCATTTCACGTTCGCCCTGGAACACGCGAATCGTCACGGCCTGCTGATTATCCTCGGCCGTCGAATAGGTTTGCGCCTTCTTGGTCGGGATCGTGGTGTTGCGATCAATCATACGCGTGAACACGCCGCCAAGCGTTTCGATACCCAGTGACAAAGGAGTCACGTCGAGCAACAGCACGTCTTTCACGTCGCCTTGCAGCACGCCGGCTTGAATCGCCGCACCCATGGCGACAACCTCATCAGGGTTCACACCTGTGTGCGGTTTCTTACCGAAGAACTCTTCAACGACTTCGCGAACCTTGGGCATACGAGTCATGCCGCCAACCAGGATCACTTCATCGACGCCGCCTTTGTCGATGCCCGCATCGGCCAGAGCCTTTTTGCAAGGCTCAAGCGTGCGCTTGATCAAGTCGCCAACCAGCTTTTCGAGATCGGAGCGGCTGATCGTTTCAACCAAGTGCAATGGCGTGGACGAGCCACCTTCCATGCGCGCAGTGATAAACGGCAAGTTGACCTCAGTGGTCTGCGAACTCGACAGCTCGATTTTCGCCTTCTCAGCCGCTTCTTTCAGACGCTGCAGCGCGAGTTTGTCGCTGCGCAGGTCCATGTTTTCTTTCTTGTTGAAGGCATCAGCCAGATACTCGACAATCGTGTTGTCGAAATCTTCGCCGCCCAAAAACGTATCGCCGTTGGTCGATTTCACTTCGAAAACGCCATCGCCAATCTCGAGGACCGACACGTCAAACGTACCACCGCCAAGATCGTAGACGGCGATGGTCTTGCCATCGTCTTTGTCGAGTCCATAGGCCAAAGCCGCAGCAGTTGGCTCGTTGATAATCCGCAGAACTTCCAAGCCAGCAATCTGGCCCGCATCCTTGGTCGCCTGACGCTGTGCATCATTGAAGTAGGCAGGAACTGTGATCACAGCCTGCGTAACGGTTTCACCGAGATAGCTCTCCGCCGTCTCTTTCATCTTTTGCAGAATGAAAGCGGAAACCTGCGAAGGTGAATAATCTTCACCGCCAGCTTTCACCCACGCATCGCCATTTTTGCCTTTGACGATCTCGTAAGGAACGAGGCCCATATCTTTTTTCGTTAGCGGATCATCAAACCGACGTCCGATAAGGCGCTTAATCGCGAACAGAGTGTTGTCCGGGTTCGTAACAGCCTGACGCTTTGCAGGCTGGCCGATCAACCGTTCTTCATCCTTCGTAAAGGCCACAATCGAAGGCGTCGTGCGCGCGCCTTCCGAATTTTCAACGACCTTGGGCTTGCCCCCGTCCATTACCGCGACACAGCTGTTTGTGGTGCCGAGGTCGATCCCGATAACTTTCGCCATTATTTCCTATCCTGTTCAATTGGTTGGACACTGCACCGTGAGGCACCCTCGAAAGGCGAACCTGCTCGGCAGCTCTAATTGCTAGGGCGATATAGGTTCGGTTTTGCTTGGCACAAGGGACACCAGCAGCTAGTTTTCACAACAACACAACAGGAAAGAGTTGAGATGAAAAAGACTGTATTCGCTGCTTTGGCACTCATGGCCGCTCCGTTGGCGCTTAGCGCATGTGGTTCGGATGCCGCGCAAGAGGAGCAGACACCCGAAGGCGTTGGGCTCGTTATTGAGAATGCACGATTGGTCATGCCACCGGTCAGCGGCAACCCAGCAGCGATCTATTTTGATATGACAAACTCAACTGATCGCAAGATCGGCTATTCAGCAGTCTCAGTCGACAAAGCTGAATCGGCAACTCTGCACAAGAAATTCTCCTATGATGGCCAGCCTGCCGAAATGGCTGAATTGGGGCCACAGGTTATCAAATCGGGCGAGACAGTGAATTTCAAACCGGGCGATATGCATGTGATGGTGATGAACCTCGACGAAAGCGTAAAGGCCGGCGACTCTGTTGAAGTGACTTTGACCGTTGCAGGTGGCGACAAGCAGAGTTTTGCCGCCGAGGTTGTCGCACCAGGCGAAGGAATGCTCGAGGAAGAATAGGGGCGACCGGCTCTTTTGACGCATATGGATGCGCCATCACCTCCGCCACCATCCTGCCCTATCGGCGGGGAACGTGGGTTAACTGCTGGCGAAATCGCGCTGGCGCGCAGCATGTTCGGTTCCGCTCTCGACTATTCCAAGATCAAGATCTGGCGCAAGAAATGGTGGCCGTTTCAGCCCAAACGGATCACGATGGCGCCGCGCGGGCATCTGCATTTTCACCCGCATGGCGACACCTATTGCGACGATTTCGCGGATGAACCGGTTCTCAAGCAGGGCTTGTTTATCCACGAGCTGGTGCATGTCTGGCAGACGCAAACACGTGGTGACTGGTATTTGCCGCTGCACCGGCATCCGTTCTGCCGTTATGACTATGCCTTGATCCCGGGCCAGCCGCTCGAACGGTATGGCATTGAACAACAGGCCGAGATTGTCCGTCATGCGTTCCTCTTGCGCAACGGATATCGATTGGCCGGCGCCGCAGATCCAGAAGCCTATGCAGTGCTTGTCAATTTTCCGGGCGCAGCATGACCGAATTTGAATTCGTCTTTCTGCTCTACATGCTCATTCTGGGCCTAAGCTTTGTCGAGCTGCTCACCGGATTTGGTAACGCGGTTGAGAAACGCCTTGAGGCACGTGCGGCTGGAAAGGCATTCGCGATCGGATGGCTGACGCCGCTGTTGGCAACATTTGTGATGCTCGATCTGTTGTCCTTTTGGTCATTCGCTTGGGCAATCCGCGATTATATTCACGTTTCTTCAGCGACATTGATGGGCGTGATGCTGTTCGCCAGCGCATATTTCTTTGCCGCGCGCCTCGTGTTCCCAAGGAATGTGGACACGCATCAAGACTTGGACACTCATTATTTCAGAGTCCGACGGATTGTGCTGGCCATTCTGGTCGGGCTGGTCCTTGTGCAATGGAGCTTTATAGCGCTTCAGCCTGAGCTATTGGCCAATGCAACCAGCGCCCTGACTATAGGGCTAACGTTGGTTCTGATTGCACTGATGCTGGCCGCCATATGGGTCAAGAGCACGGTTTGGAGCATCGCGCTGCTGCTGCTCCTGATCACGCGCTACGCAATCATCTATGTGATCTGATCACTTCTCCCCAACCCACGCAGCGGTATCTTGCTCAATTTGGTTTCCATTGATACCAATTTCCCGTCCAAGCGGCCAAACCCGCGCTTGGCGAATGAGTTCAACAATGGAGCTGAAAGACTACGGAATGTCGCGCGAGCGCGGCTACCTCTCGCATTACGAAATTGACGAAATCACCCTGCCCTCGC
>CAKZSF010000106.1 GCA_937920575.1 uncultured Sphingomonadaceae bacterium
CGCCTGCAGTGGCCATTGTGGCGCCACGCGGCAGTGGGCGCGGTTATGGTGGTCGTGTTGCTAGGGATTGGCCTGAGAGAAAACGGAATTTTCTTATCGTTGGGTGGGATGTTTTTTGCACTACTCCTCATCCGCGATGACAAGAATCGCTATGGAATGTGGGTCAGTGGATACCAAAAGGGCCGCACAAGATGGGTGACTGGCGCCATCATTGCGCTAGCTGTCGTGTCTATTTTTGCTGTATGGACACAGGTCACTGAACCCTTCGCCGATCCATTGTTTTGGGCGATTGCGACAATTGCTTTCCTTGGCAGCACTGCTCTCAGCATCTTATGGCAGCAAGTTTATCGCGCTGAGATACGTGGAGGTCGGTCGTGAGCATCGTTCCTCAGCTCAATCCGGTGATGCATGCGCCGGCCCGCTTACAAATCGCAGCTGTACTCGCCCGGGCAGAAGAGGTCGAATTTTCTGTTATTCGTGATGTGATTTTGGTGAGCGATAGCGTGCTGTCGAAACATCTTTCCGCCCTTTGCGAAGAGGGTTTCGTCGAACTTGAGAAGGCCCCCCGCGCGGGCCGTCAGCGGACATGGGCAAAATTGACGATTGATGGTCGTCGAGCCTTCAAGGGGCATATGGAAGCCGTATCACAACTGGTCATTGCAGCCGAAACCGCGGTCGCGGCGGATTAGATCAAAACGCGTAAGCCACCCCGACCGCCACAAACGCCTGATCGGCGCTGCCTCGGATGCTCGTCAGCGGCGTATCGGCCGCGTCGCCGATCAGGCGCGAATAGCCGGTGATCGTCGTGATGCCCCAGCCGCCATCAAGCGCGTTGCCGGACAGGTCAAAGCCTAGGATCAACGTCGCGTTCACGCTTGTGAAGCCTGATCCGGCATCAAATTGCGGCAGGCCGCTAACCGCGCTGCCAGCGGCGGAAACGCTGTAATTGTATTCGGCAAAGTCGCTATCGACATATTCCGTGCCAAGGCTGAGCGCGGCAAATGTGCCGAGGTTGAGCGGCGTTGAGTAGGTTACCGATGGCGCGATCACCATACCATTATGCGCGCCCGCCACGTCCCAACGCGCATCCAGAGAGAGCGACAGGCTGTCCACCGGGATCAGCACTTTGGGGAAAGTCACGCCTATGGTGGGGCCGACTTCGACCGCTGTATCCAGCTCGCCCAGACTGGCGACCACAGGATCGTCAATGTTGCCATTACGGTTTCCGCGCACGCGCGCGGTAATCCCCAGATCCAACCCGGTGCCGTCCTCAGGATCCTCTACAAAATCGAGCGCAAGCCCGCCCGGGCGCGGGGCGATGCGCACCCCTCCGAGCGATCCCTGCACAATCGGCAGGACGCTGAAATTGTAATCGTCTGAGCCATCGTAAGACGGGCTGAACGCTGCGCCCACGCCCACGCTCACCCAGTCGCGGTTGAAGATCGAATTGGCCAGCACTTCGGGCGGCGGGCCGCGTCGGGCAGTGGGCTCAGGTTCTGTAGCTTCGTCAGCTTGCGCGGAGGCTTGCGCCTCAACATCTTGCGCATGGGCAAGGGACGGAACAAAGAGACATGGCGCAAGCCCGAAAGCGGCGACCGAAATGCGGGAGAGTGTTGACATATCTCTGCGGCAACGGGTGAAACGGGCGGCTGTTCCGGGCAAACACATCCCTCTGGCGCTTGCACGCCGCGCCCTATCGGCTAGAGCAAAGCGTATGAGCGGTCGTGATTGTGATATTGCAGTGGTTGGCGGTGGCCTTGCGGGCGGTCTGATCGCGCTCGCCATTCACCAGAACAACCCCGAGATTACCCTGCGCATTGTGGAGGCAGGCGAAGCGATTGGCGGCAATCACCGCTGGAGCTGGTTCTCGACAGATCTCGACAGCGATGGGCGCACATTGATGAAGCCGTTTCGCACCATGCGCTGGGAGAAGGGCTACGAAGTCCGCTTCCCCGAATACCGCCGGAAGCTTAAGGCCGACTATCTCTCGCTCGCTTCGACCGATTTTGCCGCGGCGTTAAAGCGAGAATTACCCGAAGGCGCGATCCTGACCAATCGCGAAGTGACCGAGTTGAAGCCAGACGGCGTGGTTCTGGCCAATGGCGAGGAAATCGCCGCGCGCACTGTGATCGATTGTCGCAGCTTCACGCCGACCATCGATTTCACTGGCGGATGGCAAGTCTTTATGGGCCGCCACATCCGCACGCATGAACCGCATGGTTTGGAGCGTCCAATCATTATGGACGCCTGCATTGACCAGCATGGCGCCTATCGTTTTGTCTACACCTTGCCGCTTGGCTCTCACGAGCTGTTTGTCGAGGACACCTATTACGCGGATAGCGGCTTTCTGGATCGTAGCGCGCTGTCGCGGCGGATTGACGAATATTGCGACAGCCAAGGTTGGAAGCACGATATTCTGGGCGGAGAAACCGGCGTTCTGCCCGTGATCACTGGCGGAAAATTCGCGAACTATCAGTTTGCGCAGCGTCAAAACGGCGTGGCCATAGCGGGCGCAAAGGGCGGCTTTGTCCACCCGCTGACGAGCTACACTTTGCCTTATGCGGTCAAGACCGCCCTGCTGATTGCGCAGAACGCAGACTTGCCCGGCGACCAGTTGGGCGCACTGTTAGAGGCACAAGCGCGGAACCATTGGCGCGCCACGAAGTTTTATCGCAGGCTGGGGACGATGCTGTTTGGCGTTCCCGACCCCAACAAGCGTTATCGTATTTTCGAGCGCTTTTACCGCCTGCCGGAGGGCCTTATCGAGCGCTTTTATGCAGGGAAATCGACACGCGGCGACCGCATGCGTGTTTTGGTGGGCCGACCGCCCATGTCGATTCCCCGCGCATTGATCGCTTTGGGCAGCAAAGGCAGACCCCTGCGAAGAGAAGAACCCAATTGACCACTTCAACCACGTCCCCTGAAATTGATACCGCAACCTCAACCGGCGAGCTTCCGCTGAACGAAGTGCGCAGCGATGGCGCGATCAATCCCGCTGTCGGGGGCAAGACCGCATGCGTCATCGGCGCTGGCTTTGGCGGGCTGGCGCTGGCCATGCGGCTGCAATCGGCCGGCATTCAAACGACCGTGATTGAGGCGCGCGATAAGCCCGGCGGGCGCGGATATTATTGGGAGAAGGACGGCTTTACTTTCGATGCCGGGCCAACGGTCATCACAGATCCACCCTGTCTGGAGGAGCTGTGGCAGCTTTCCGGCCATGATATCTCCGAAGATGTCGAGCTGATGAAAGTCCATCCGTTCTACCGCCTCAACTGGCCGGATGGGACGAATTTCGACTATTCAAACCACGAAAACGAGCTGCGTGCCGAAATCGCGAAGATCGAACCGGCTGATGTTGCAGGCTATGAGGAATTTCTGCGCTACGCCGCGCAGGTACACGAGGAAGGCTATGTGAAGCTGGGCACCGTGCCGTTCCTCGACTTCAAATCCATGCTGAAGGCCGCACCGGCGCTGGCCAAGCATCAGGCATGGCGCAGCGTCTATTCGATGGCCTCGAAATTCCTGAAATCGGAAAAACTGCGCGAGGCGTTCAGTTTTCACACTCTGCTGGTGGGCGGCAGCCCGATGAAAACCAGCGCGATCTACGCCTTGATCCACAAGCTGGAGAAAGATGGCGGTGTGTGGTGGGCGCGCGGCGGAACCAATCGCCTGATCGCAGGGATGCAGCGCCATTTTGAACGGCTGGGCGGCACAATGCGGATGCATGATCCGGTGGTGCAAATCCACACAGTCGGCGACCGTGCAAGCGAGGTCGAAACACAAAGCGGCTTTCGCGAGCGGTTTGATGCGGTGGCCAGCAACGCTGACATTATGCATTCTTACAAGGATTTGCTGAAAGGCACGAAGCGCGGTGCGGACTATGCCAAATCGCTCAGCCGCAAGACTTTCTCGCCGTCGCTGTTCGTGGTGCATTTCGGATTGGAGGGCACATGGCCCGGCATCCCGCATCACATGATCCTGTTCGGCCCACGCTATAAGGGGCTGGTGGAAGATATCTACGCGCATGGCGTGTTGCCAGAGGATTTCTCGATCTATCTGCATCACCCGACCGTGACTGATCCCAGCATGGCCCCTCCGGGCAAAAGCACGTTCTATGCCCTGGTGCCGGTCGCGCATCTGGGCAAGCTGGCGGTCGATTGGGACCAAGTCGGCCCGATGCTGGAAAAACGCATTCTCGACGAGATTGGCCGTCGTCTGATCCCCGATATTCACGACCGCATCGTGACCAAGTTCCATTACGCACCGCGCGATTTCGCGATGGATCTGAACGCACATCTGGGCAGTGCCTTCAGTCTGGAGCCGGTGCTGTGGCAAAGCGCTTTCTTCCGCGGGCACAACCGCGATGATGTGATCAAGAACTTCTACCTCACCGGCGCAGGCACCCATCCCGGCGCAGGCATCCCCGGTGTGGTCGGCAGCGCCAAGGCAACAGCAGGCTTGATGATCGAGGATTTGAGCCGCTAAAGCGAGCGCTATGATCACCTCGTTAATTCTCGCATTGGCCCAACTGACCAGCGCCGACATCGGCGTGCGCTCCGAACTGGTCGCGCCAGACCATCTGCATTTCTGGCAAGAGGTCGTGAAGGACGACGAAACCACCGCGTGGCACGACACAAGCTGGTCCGGCACGCACACGCAGGACGAGAAAAGCTATCCCGTGCTATTGTTTCGCGCGATCCCTCAAGGTGAGGATGCGGTCGATTACATCGATTTGAAACTGGCGTTTGATTGCTCTGACCGGCGTATCGGCATTGTCGATTCTGCGCTGCGCACCAAGCC
>CAKZSF010000107.1 GCA_937920575.1 uncultured Sphingomonadaceae bacterium
GCCCGGAGGAAATTGTCGGCGTTGCCAAAGATGATGTCGCCAAATTCAAGAACGGGCAGACCGTCTTCTTGCAACTGGATATACCGTGCACCACCGGTTGAAACGGGCAGGCCGCGAACGGCGATGTTGGCATTGCCTTCACCACCCGATGCTTCCGAGCGGATGCCGGGAATTTGACGAATGAGGTCGGCGGATGACGCCGGAGCGAGATCGGCGATCTGATCGGCACCAACCGTACTGACCGAAACCGAACTTTCGAGCCGGTTCTGGCCGCGCGCAACAGCCGTTACGATGATGACGGCGTCATCATCAAAGACCTCGTCGGTGGCAGCATCTTGATCCTGCGCGAAAGCAGGGGTCGAAAAAGCACTCAGCGCGACGCTGAAGGCCAAAGCGTGACGGAATTTCATGACATTCACTCTCCTGATGGTTCGCACCTTGTGCGCGATTCGCATTAAGGCATAAGCGCATTGCAAACGATTGCAACAGTAAAATTGCAATCGTTTGCAATTGACCGAAATTTGTGTCACGGAAATTCCACGAGGCCGAAATATAAGCGGCAGCTGAGAGGATTCTGAATATGCAAACCGCCGCAAAACCACGGCTTTCGCTGCTGCGAATCATCGAAATGAACATCGGGTTCTTTGGCCTGCAATTCAGTTTCGGGCTGCAGCAAGCCAATATGGGGCCGATCTACGGTTTCCTTGGTGCCGATGAGGCGACCATGCCGCTGCTGTGGCTGGCTGGTCCCATGACTGGTCTCATCATCCAGCCGATTGTAGGCGCGATGAGTGACCGCACAAATTCGCGCTATGGGCGGCGAACGCCATACTTCCTAATCGGTGCGATCATCTGCACGATCAGCCTGTTTCTGATGCCCTACTCATCCGCATTATGGATGGCCGCATCGCTGCTATGGATTCTCGATGCTGGCAACAATATCACTATGGAGCCGTATCGGGCCTATGTCGCGGACCGCCTGCAACCCAATCAACGGTCGATGGGTTTCCTAACCCAAAGCGCTTTCACCGGGCTCGCACAAACATTGTCGTACCTCGCTCCCACCTTGCTGACAGCTTTTGTCGCGCAGGATGTGCTCGACGATAACGGAATTCCGGTCATCGTCCGGATGGCCTTCATCATCGGAGCAATCTTGTCCATTTCGACCATCGTCTGGTCGGTCTGGCGCGTTCCCGAACTGCCCCTTACCGATGATGAGAAGGCGGTTCTGGAGACCAAACCGCTTACGGTGAAAAACACATTCGCGGAAATCGTCGATGCCATTCGCGACATGCCCAAGCCAATGCGCCAACTGGCCGTTGCGATGTTGTGCCAGTGGTATGCGATGTTCGCCTACTGGCAGTACATCACTTTTGCAGTGGGTAGGTCGATCTACGACACGTCCGACCCTTCCACTGCAGCATTCCGCGAAGCGACGCTGACTACGCAGCAGGCCGGCGCTCTCTATAACTTTATCGCGTTCGTAGGGGCCTTGTTGCTAATCCCGATCGTGGCGAGGCTGGGCGCTCGAATTGTGCATGCGGTTTGCCTCACTGCATCAGGTGTGGCCATGCTGCTGATCCCTGGAGTGGAGACAGCGCCCGCCCTCTTCGCGCTCATGCTCGGTATCGGCATTGGCTGGACCGGGATGATGGGCAACACTTATGTGATGCTCGCAGATTCAATTCCGGCGGATCGCAATGGCATCTATATGGGCATCTTTAATATGTTCATCGTCATTCCCATGCTCTTCCAGACGCTCACGATGCCGCTGATCTACAATCCGCTGCTCGGCGGCGATCCGCGCAATGTGCTGATGCTAGGCGGGGCGCTGATGATTGTCGGCGCGATCGCGACCTTGTTCGTCGATGCGGGTCACAGAGTTCCGCGTGAACAAACTGTTCTGGCAGGCTAAGGGATAGCGATGGCCGAATCAGACGCTCAATCTTCAGGCACCGCGCCAAAACGTATCCGCACGATCACGGATCTTGCCAAGATTGCAGGCGTCTCGCCCGGCACTGTTTCGCGGGCGCTTTCCGGCAACAGCCTTGTGAACAACAAAACGCGGGAGAAGATCGAAGCGATTGCTCGCGAGCATGGCTTCCGCCCGAACCAGATGGCGAGCAAGCTGCGCATGCAAAAGACGGGCGTAATCGGTGTCGCCATTCCGCTGGGCCATGATGTGCGGCAACAGATCTCAGATTCCTTCTTCATAACGCTGCTGGGCTATCTTGCAGACGAATTGACCGAGAAGGGATACGACCTCATGCTGCGCCGCGTCATCCCCGCTCAGGACGAGGATTGGCTCGACCGGTTCATTGGCTCAGGCATGGTCGATGGAGTGATCGTAGTTGGTCAATCCGACCAGTTCGACCGGATTGAGGACGTGGCCGATGGGTATTTACCGATGGTCGTGTGGGGTAACCATCAGGAAGGCCAGAGACACTGCGTCGTCGGCGCGGACAACCGTTTAGGCGGAAAGCTCGCCGCAGAAAGACTCATCGCCTCGGGAGCCAAAAGCCTCGCATTCTTGGGCGACACAGAGCCAATTGAGTTCGCAGCCCGCTACGCTGGCGCCAGAGAAGTCGCCGCCAGAATGGGCGTGCCTATCCGCGCCCTTCCGACGCATCTATCGCCTGAGCGGACTGGCAAAGAAATCGCTGAACATTTGCAAGAGATCGAAGGTAAGGTCGACGGAATCTTCGCGGCGACCGATACAATCGCGGTTACTTGTCTCAGAGAACTGAGGAAACGCGGCATCGAAGTGCCAGGTCAATTGAGAATCGTCGGTTTTGACGATCTCCCAATCTCTAGCCAAACAGTGCCTCCGCTGACGACTGTCAGACAGGACATCGCTGCTGGTGCAAAGGGGCTAGTCGATCTTTTGCTACGGCGGTTGGCGGGAGAGGATACAGAAAGCCTGGTTCGGCCTCCTCATCTGATCATTCGCGAAACCGCTTGAGTAGAACGAGCACGGGGAAATGGTTCCTGGTGGGATCTATCACTCCGGTATTTGGTCCAAATGCTCTTGGGTAAACGGCAGAGCGGATGTTTCGTTTTCGGCCCAACTCACGACGTTTCAGATGCTCCGCCCTAATGGGTACGGCTAAGTGATTTTGATGGGGGTTTGCCAAAGCTCTGGCTCAAGATGC
>CAKZSF010000108.1 GCA_937920575.1 uncultured Sphingomonadaceae bacterium
GCCCCAAAACGCGCCTGAAAGCGGAAATAGCGCAAGATACGTAGATGATCCTCGCGAATTCGTTCACGGGCCTCGCCTATGAACCGGACACGGCGGGCGGCCAGGTCTTCCAGCCCACCGAAATAGTCCGATACCCCCCGAGTGACTGGGTGTGCAAAGAGGGCGTTGATCGTGAAATCCCTGCGCGCAGCGTCCTCTTTCCACTCTTTCGCAAAGGCGACAGTGGCGCGCCGGCCATCGGTGGAGACATCGCGGCGCAGGGTGGTAATCTCTACATTGCCGTTGGGCAGAAGCGCCGTGATTGTGCCGTGGTCGATGCCGGTCGGAATTGTGCGAATGTCCGCCGTCTTGCAGCGCGCGATCACTTCGTTGGGCAGCAGCGGCGTCGCGCAATCAATATCCTCGACTTCGAGACCGAGCAGCGTGTCACGCACGGCACCGCCAACCCAGCGGGCATTATCAACGCCCAGCGCCTTTACAAGCTGGGCCAGATCCTCGCGCGCGAACCACGGCGTGTTGGCGGGCAATTGATCAGCCATCGGCGAACTCCTCCCACGCTATCCGCTTGCCCAAATTGAGAATGATCGCTGCGGTGACACCCCAAATGCGATACCCGTCCCAATCGAGCTGATGATAACGCCGATCGGCCCCGCGCCAAAATGCTTCTTTCTCTTCAAAGCTTTCCGGGTGGAGCAGTGTGCGCAAGGGCACTTCGAACCAGCTTTCAACCTCGCGCGGATGCGGGACGAGCGGCAGATCCGGTGGGATCACGCCAACAACCGGAGTTATGTCGAACCCCGTGCCGGTCTGGAAACGGTCGGTCGGTGCAACAATCCGCACGGCATCGCGCGGCATGGCGAGCTCTTCTTCCGCCTCGCGCAAGGCTGCCTCTATCGCGTCCTCGCCAGCGTCCAATTTGCCACCGGGAAAGGCGACCTGTCCAGGGTGGTCGCGCATGGTGTTCGGGCGCTGAGTGAGAATAACACCGGGTTCGGCGCGCTCGGTCACTGCGATCAACACCGCTGCTTCGGCCTTGCGTTCGGCGCGGGCGAAATTGGCGTCGTTGAGCAGTTCGACATCGCGCGCATGTCCCTCTGCCAGCAAACGGTCGAGGCGGGAATGCAGCGCGCTCATTGCGGTACCAGATCGAACGTCGCGCCCTGGCTGCGTACGGTCCAACTATTGCTTCTTTGCAAAGCAATTTCAGCGAGTTGCTGATATGTGCTTCTGTTCAATCGAGCCTCACAGCCGCGCCGTGCCATCAGATAAAGCGCAGGTGTTTCCGCGACCCCGGCAGCGCGCAAGGGATTGTCGAGGCCGGCCACAACCAGCTCGTCCGTGTTGAGGCGAAAGGCGAGGGAGCCAGCCTGTTCGATGACATCGGTAGCGATGAATGCGGCGTCCTCGACATCGATGGATTGCCTCTCGAAAGGCGTCACCAGCCAATGCTGGCCATCGGCATCGCGCGTCAGCAATCCGGCAAAGGCGCGCACCATCGCCGGGCGCGAGATCTTCGAGCCCTGATGATACCAGCTGCCGTCCGCGGCGATGCGCATCTCGCTGTCGCGCGAGGATTTGGGCGACCACAGCTCGATCGGTGGCAGTTTTCGCGCCGCGACTTGCTCAGCAATTTGCGCGAGCGAGAGTTCTGCAAGTTCGGGTGGTGGGTCGTAAGGCATTGCAGTGATCAGCGATGCCAGATCAGATCATCCCCGCCAAGGGCCGAGAATACCTTGTTTGGGGAGGATTACGGGATTGGCGCAGCGCACCAGCAGCCGCTCAGGCTCCCACGGGCCAGGGCAACGCCACTCGCTGGTGTAATCCGCGCTAAAGCCAAAGAACCGGCTGTAATATTCCGGATCCCCGATCAGCATTTGCGGCAAGGCAGGATTGGGGCCGAGTGCCGATAGGCTGGCCAACATCAACGCTTGGCCGTATCCTTCGCTCTGCCGCTCGGGCAAAACCGCGACCGGCCCCACCATGATCATCGGATGCGCGCGCTCCTCTGCATCGGTCAGCGCCACTGGCCACAGCTGGATTGTCCCGACGAGCATTTCTTGATCATCCACCGCGGCAAAGCTGAGCGCCGGCAGCCAATCCATGCCGAGACGAATGCGGTAGGCGGTGCGCGCATGCCGATCAGGTCCGAAGGCGCGATCCAGCAATTGCTCAACCATCGATTGGTCGACCTGATCGAGCGGAATAATATGCTGTGTATCTGTGGGCGCGGCATCATCCATGGCGGGCGCGGTTAAGCGCTCGCACACCTGCTGTCGATCAAATTCAGCTTTGGGCGGCGCAGCGCTAGCTTGCAGGCGAAAGCTTCAACAAACGCCCGTCTTCGCCATCTTCGGCAATCCAGATCGAGCCATCATCTGCCTCGTCAATGGAACGGATACGGTTTTCAAATTCGTAGCGGGCCGCTTCCACCGCCTTGTTGCCATCAAATTTCACATGCACCACCGCTTGCACAGCGAGGCCAGCAATCAGCGCGTCGCCTTTCCAAGCGGAGAACGCATCACCGTTGTAGAAGATCATATCGCCCGG
>CAKZSF010000109.1 GCA_937920575.1 uncultured Sphingomonadaceae bacterium
GCCTCGCCATGCGGGGTCGTGAAAGCATCGGGGTACATATAGGCGGGCATGTTTTGCCCGAAGAATATGATGTTGGCCAGCAAGATGCCCATTACCGCAAGCCCGCGAATAAAATCGAGGCTGCCAATGCGCCCTGCCGACGTTACCGGCACATTCTCGTCGGATTGAAGGGCCGTTTCGACGACCTTTTCCGCTTTGACTGTGGATTGCCCCACCCCGTTTGCACTCGCCAATACACCCTCCCAGAACCAATGGCTGAGGGTAGAGCTATGGGCTTAGGTACAAAGAGTCCAATTCGCCTCCACCAACGACCGTTGGTAAGAGCCGAACGTCAATCGCCAATATTACCGAGTGACGAGACAATCCTGTCCGTTGCGCTTGAGAGCGTTGCAGGCATTCTGCGCCGCGCCGCGACTGCGATATCCGCCAGCCAGCAATTTGGTCACGCGGCCTGATGGGATCAGCAAGCGCTGTTTGCCCGCCAGTTCCGGACGATTGGCCAGACGCGACCAGAGCTTTTCAGCATTGCCCCGAACACCAAAAGCGCCGAGCTGGATCTTCCATGGACCAGAGCTGGTCGCGGGGGCAGGCGCAGCTGCGCGCTGAGGAGCGGCTGCGACACGCGGTGCCGGAGCGGCAGGACGCGGCGCGGGACGAATAACTGGTGCCGCAACCGAAGTTTGCTGTGGCCGGGCGAAGTCAGCGCCAGCCTCTGACGGGCTTTCCGTGCCAGTGACACGAGCCGCCTCCGCCAAAGCAGCCTTTGCCGCATAGACAGAGGGTCGTTGAGGCGCACGCTCAATCGGCCGCGGAATTGCCGGTGTGGGCTGAGGCGCTCTGGCGGTTGCCGGAGCGGCCGAAACAGGGCGATCGGTTGCCAAATCTGCAGCAGCCAGTTGCTGCGCCCGGGCGGTGTCCGCTGCCTGACGCATTTGCAGAGCGAGGCCTGCGGCCTGCTGGCGCTGTGCCATGGGGATATGTCCGTCCATCTGCGTGATGGCTCCGGCAGCCTGCGGCAATCCAGATCCGTTCGCCAGGGTCAGCAGCGCGTATGCGCGCACCCAATCCTGTTCAACCAGATCGCCATTAAAATGCGCGATGCCCAACAGATATTGCGCGCGCGGATCACCGCGCTCTGCAGCACCCTTAACAAAAGGCAGCGCTTGCTCGCGCCGTCCATCCTGAAACAGCAGCAGACCATAGGTGTCCGCTGCACCAATATGTCCGCCTTCGGCTGCGGCACGGTAGAGCTTCTCTGCCTCGGCCTTGTTCAATTGGACACCGCGGCCCAGCCTGTAAGCTTGCGCGAGGTTGAACAGCGCATCAGGATCACCCTGCGCCGCTGGCCCTTGCCATTCGGCAACTGCGGCGTTCCAGTCACCGCGTGACCACGCATCAACGCCGTCTTTGACATCGGCCAAAGCCGGTGAAGCCGCCAGACCAAGCGCACACATCAATCCCAGCTGAAATGCTCGAGCGCGTCCCATAAAATACTCCTAACACACGTCTTTTGCCGTTCCCTATAGTAAACGACCAGTTAGCAAATGCTTTCCACAGGCCTGAAAATTTAGACCCTCGTGGCCGCAGCCTTAACTGGATCGGTATTAACCAAAAATTAGGTCTGATCTGCGATCCCCCTTGTGAAGGACCTGCATAAGTGGGTTCCATGTTAGGAATTTCGGGGGATTAGCCTTGCGCGTTTTGGCTCTGGCATCACAGAAAGGTGGCTCTGGTAAGACCACACTTTCCGGTCACCTTGCTGTACAGGCACAGCGAGCGGGCGCAGGTCCGGTCGTTTTGATCGACATTGATCCGCAAGGGTCGTTGGCCGATTGGTGGAACGAGCGCGAAGCAGAATTCCCTGCCTTCGCCCAAACCACTGTCGCCCGCCTCGCGAGCGATCTGGTCACATTGCGTCAACAAGGTTTCAAGCTGGCCGTAATCGACACGCCGCCTGCGATCACCATGGCGATCCAGTCAGTGATCTCGGTTGCTGAATTGATTGTTGTGCCCACTCGCCCCAGCCCGCATGATCTGCGCGCTGTTGGCGCGACGGTTGATCTGTGTGAGCGCGCTGGAAAGCCGCTGATTTTCGTGGTCAACGCCGCAACGCCGAAAGCAAAAATCACCTCAGAAGCCGCTGTAGCCTTGTCGCAGCACGGCACTGTTGCACCGATCACTCTGCATCACCGCACGGATTTTGCCGCATCAATGATTGATGGCCGAACCGTGATGGAAGTCGACCCGGAAGGCCGCAGCTCGCAGGAAATGCATGCGCTGTGGAACTACGTGTCTGACCGGCTCGAGAAGAATTTCCGCCGCACTGTCTTTGCTGCTCCTGGAACGATGGTTCAGCAGCAAGGCATGCACCGCCCGGCTGGTGGCTTTGGCCGCCGCATTGCGCAGTCCTGATTGCGCGAGCTGGGGGAATGAATCCGATGAAAGATAAAGAGAAGCCTAGCTTCGCCTCGCTCAATCCGAGCCTGCTTGCCCGCAAGGGCGGCGCGCGGCCAGCGATGCGTCCGCAGCTTCAGCCGTTGCCTGGTGGTGGCCAAGATGGTCAACCGCTGGAAGATCTTGGCTGGAACGATATGGGGCACGAGCCAGAGGATCGTCATGTCGATCCCTTGCCACTCACTCCTGCGTCCGCTCCAGCAAGCAACGAAGAGGTCGAACCGGATCCAAAGCCGCCAGTGGTTCGCCGCCAGCAGGAAGCGATAGCTGAAAGCTTGGAGCAGGCACCAGTCGCAGAGTCTGTATCGACCGATACGATCAAACCAAGCGTTGAACCAAAGACAATGGCGAAACCTCGCCCGGTCAAGCGCAGCACGCGCCGCCGTGCCAATGGCCACGCCTTAAACAAGGGCAAACGCGCCGCGTTCACACTGCGTCTCGATCAGGGACGCCATCTGAAACTGCGCCTCGCCTGCACCATGAACAACCGCAGCGCTCAACAAATCGTGACCGAAGCGCTCGATAGTTTTCTGGAAGAAATTCCGGATCTTGATTCACTTGCCGCCAAGGTCAAGCGGCACTGAATTCTGCCCACGCTGTGAAACGAAAAAGGGGAAGACCAATGACCATGCCAAGGACAATGATCGCAAACAAACGCCGATTTATCGGATTTGCGCTAACGACCGCACTGGCGAGCGCCACGCTCGCTGGCTGCGCTGGGAAAGCCGCACCGCCTGCAAGCGTGTCGGCAACGAAAGCGCAAAGCGCGATCACCAATGGCAAGTCGTCGAAGGCCATTCGCCATGCAGAATCAGCCGTTCAGGCCGAGCCTCGCAACGCGGCGTTTCGGGCCACTTTGGGCGCTGCCTATATGGAGGCCGGGCGTTTCCGTTCCGCTGCGACCAGTTTTGACGATGCGATGAAGCTGGGCGACACCTCCCCACGCACAGCTCTCAGCCTCGCCTTGGCTTTGACTGCCAGTGGTAAACCCACAGAAGCACGCGGTATTCTGAAAGATTGGCAGAATGAAATCGCGCCATCTGATCTGGGCCTGGCTCACACACTGGCCGGCGATCCTCAACGCGGCGCAAAAATCCTTACTGGCGTTCTGCGTGACGGCGAAAACACTGCCAAGGTTCGCCAAAACCTCGCTTACAGCCTCGCCATGGCTGGCGACTGGCGTCAGGCACGCCTGATGGCTGCACAAGATGTGCCGGCCAATCAAATTGGCGCGCGAATGGAAGAATGGGCTGCAGCAGCGCAATCGGGCAATTCGGCCGGTCGCATTGCAAGCCTTCTGAATGTAACACCAGACTTTGGCGACCAAGGTCAGCCGATCCAGTTGGCGCTCAACAACAATCCGACGGCCGAGCAATTGGCCGCCGAGGTGAACGCTGACAGCGCGGAGTTTGCATCTGCACCACCGGCCTTGCCAGCTTACAATGGTGGTGAACTGCCTCCGCTGGATATGGCTCAAGCGCCTACGTCTGCACCGGCAATGGCACCCGCTGCTCCAGAAGCTGCACCAGCACTTCCACCGCTCGCCGCTGTGGAAGCACCTGAATTGGCGTTGGACAGCTACCCTGCTCCGAAAGTGGCCGAACCGGCCAGCTTCACCGAAGCGTTCGACGCACCCGCTCCGAAAGGCGCGAGCGTTGCACAGGTTGTCACCGATGCAATCCGCTTCGTGTCTCAACCACAGGTTCAGAAAATTCCGGCCAAAGCCGGCGTTGCACCGACCCGCACTGCGCGCAATTCGGCTCCGGCCAAGAATGTGAAGACCAGCGGATCGCACCTGGT
>CAKZSF010000110.1 GCA_937920575.1 uncultured Sphingomonadaceae bacterium
GGAACATGGCATGAGCCAGACTTACAAATTCTATACCGAACGCGCTGATGCAGCCGCCGCTGCGGCCGAAGCTGCGACACTGGACAATGTCCGCGAGCGCGAACTGCGCGCCGAGGAAACGTGGCGCCGTCTCGCTGAACAAACACAGCGCGTTGCCGAAGATCGCGCGAAGGCCGATGCCGAACGCGCCGAACGCCGCGCCGCAGAAGCGCTGGCCGCTGAAGAGCGCAAGGCCGCTCAAGAAGCCGAAGCCGCTGACGAAAGCCTGCAAGAGGCCTAGCGCGACGCGGAGCTGGCCGCTGACGCGCGGGGATTAAACCTGCGCCAGCGCCTGCTCGAAGTCGGCAATCAGATCATCCGGATCCTCGATCCCGATGCTAATCCGTACAAGATTATCCGTGATACCCAGTTGAGCCTTACGCTCATCGGGAACCGACAGATGCGTCATTGCCGCTGGCAGGCTGGCGAGCGTCTCTGTGCCGCCCAAACTGACCGCAAGCTTGGCTATTTTCATGCTGTCGAGGAAGCGGAAGGCCTCAGCTTCACCGCCCTTGATGAAAACCGAAAATGTGCTGCCCGCGCCCGAGCAGTGGCGGTCGTAAATGTCCTGCTGACGCGGATCATCGATAAAGCCGAGATAGCCGAGACCTTCGACTTTCGGATGGTCTTTCAGAAACGCACAGACTTTCGCAGCGTTCTCGCCCGCGCGCTGCATGCGCAACTCCACCGTCTCTAGCGACCGCAGCAGCATCCACGCAGTGTTCGGATCGCAGATGCCGCCCATTGTGTTGCGCAGCGCCCGGATCGGATCCATCCATCGCTTTGCGCCGGCCAGTGAACCGGCCACCAGATCAGAATGCCCTCCGACATATTTGGTCAGCGAATAAACGACGATATCCGCGCCGTGATCCAGCGGACGCTGCCACAGTGGGCCAAGGAACGTGTTGTCGATCGCGATGGGAGGCATGTCGGGCCCGAAGGCCGCATCGCGCGCATCGCGCACGGCCTCGACATCAACCAGAGCGTTGGTCGGATTGGCGGGGCTTTCCAGATAGACCAGCTGCACCTCGCCACCTTGTGACGCGGCTTGCGCCTTGGCCTTTTCCATCACCGCGTCCAGCTCTTCGCGCGTCGCACCGGCGGGGAAATCCACATAAGTCACGCCGTATTTCGCCATCACTTTGGCAACGAAGCCTTCGGATGCGGCATACAAGGGTCCGGAATGGACGATCACATCGCCCGCATTGCAGGCTGCGAGCATCAGCACCGCAATCGCGGTCATCCCGCTGGAGAATGCCAATGCATCTTCCGCGCCGTCCCAGATTGCCAGACGGTCTTCCAGGATTTCTTGGTTGGGGCCGTTGAAGCGTGAATAAACGAGGCCTTCTGCGCCGCCGGGACGCTTGCCGGTGATGCCTTCAAAATGGCGCTTGCCCGCCGCGGAATTTTCGAACGCGAAAGTGCTGGTTTGAAAAATCGGCGGTTTGAGCGAGCCTTCCGACAGCATCGGGTCATAGCCGTGGCCCATCATCAGCGTGCTCGGCTTCATTTCGCGGCCCGCAATGGTGGTCACTTCGGGCTTGGGCTTGCGGCGCGGGGTGGGGGTGTCAACCGGTTCAAAGGCGTCAGAATTGTCAGCCATGCTGATGGCTCCTTCCAGAAATTCGCTCCTAGGAAGGCAGGAGCCCGTCTGGTGGCGGCGCGGCCCCCGTTCCTAACCTCCGCAGGAACGCATCTCCGCAAGCGCGCTGAATGTGCTGGTTCCAAGTATCGCGAGCGTGGTGTGGTTTCAAGAGAAACCAGATTGCTGTCCGCAGAAGCGCGCTCAGCCGATCAATGCGTGCATTCCGAACACTGCGCCCACGATCAGGGCAATACCGACGATATCGAGCACGATCCCAGCACCGACCATGCGCGACAGCTTGATCCGCCCGGTTGACCACGCAATCGCGTTTGGCCCCGTCCCGGCGGGCAACATGAAGCCCCAGCTGGCGGCAATCGCGGCGGGCATCGCAAGCAGGATCGGATCGACGCCCATGGCGACCACCAGCGCTGCGACCACTGGGATGATCCCGCTCGCGGTTGCAACATTGCTGGCAAATTCGGTAATGATGATGACCAGCGCGACTGTAATGGCTGCGATCACGATCAACGGCAAAGTCTCAAGCGGAAGCAATTGCAGGCCGATCCAATCCGCCAGACCCGACGCGCCCATTCCCGCTGCCAGAGCCAGCCCGCCGCCAAACATCAGAAACACGCCCCATGGCGCGCGGTCCGCCTCTTGCCAATTCAGCATTTTGCGCCCCGTGCCATCGGGAAGAATGAACAGCGCGAGGCTGGCGATGATCGCGATGGTGCCGTTCGTCCATGATCCGGCGGGCAGGAATTCCTTGACCCATGGCACGGTCATCCACGCAAGGAAGGTCAGCGCCACAATTGGGATCAGGCGCGCTTCGGGCTTGGTCCATGCGGCATGTGTGTCGATGGAGGCCCGCGCGGCCTCTACGTCGAACGGGTGGTCTTTCACCTTTTGCACGCGGGTGATCAGCCAAGCCGCGATGGGTATGCCGATAAACACAATCGGCAGCCCATAGGCCATCCATTGGCCAAAGCTGATGTTGGTGCCGGTCGTCTCGTCAATCAGGCCCACGGCAATGGCGTTGGTGGGCGACCCGACAAGCGTGCCGATGCCGCCAATGCTGGCAGCAAAGGCAATGCCCATCGGCAGCGCGCCACTCAATCCCTCGCGCGTGACTTCGCCGTCCTCGCCCGCCACAACGCCGCCGCCCGCCAGCACCGCCAGCGCCATCGGCATCATGATCAGCGCCGTGGAGGTGTTCGATATCAGCATCGAAAGGATCGCTGCGGCAATCATAAAGGCCAGCAGCAATTGCGTCTGCCCGCCATGCGCGCCGAGCGTTTTCAGGATCGCGAGTGAGAGCCGCTTATGCAGCCCCGTGCGCTCAATCGCGAGCGCCAGAAACGCGCCGCCCAGCAACAGGAAAATGATCGGCGAATAGTAAGCGCTCGCCGTTGCGCGCGCATCCATTACGCCGACCAAGGGCAGGATCACGAAAGGCAGCAAAGCCGTGACAGACAGCGGCACCGCCTCTGTCATCCACCACGCCGCCATCAGAATCACGAGGCCCGCAACAGGCCACGCCTCGGCCGGCATGCCAGCAGGCGCGGGCAGCAGCAGAGTAATCGCAAAGCCGATCACCCCACATGCGAAACCGATCTGTCTGGCTGTCATGTGCAAATTTCCCCCATCACGCCTTGTGGGTAAGCTGTGCGCGCAGCAGGTCAAGCGACAGGCGTGTGAATTTGCGTCTGCTACGGCATTCAGTGGCCGGCAATAGTGGTTCTGCTAAGCATCAGGCATGAGATTTTGGCTTATCCTGATGGCTTGTGTCGCCTCACTGGCGGCCACGCCTGCTGTCGCGCAATCGGCGGAGCAAGAC
This sequence comes from uncultured Sphingomonadaceae bacterium, assembly GCA_937920575.1. GTDB lineage: Bacteria > Pseudomonadota > Alphaproteobacteria > Sphingomonadales > Sphingomonadaceae > CAKZSF01. The sequence goes on from CAKZSF010000110.1 coordinate 3,462, forward strand.
AGGCGCGCTTATACGGCGTCGAATTGGCAAATTGGCCCGTGGATTTACTGGCGCAAGAAATGGCATAACTATTCCAAGGGAATGCCCTTGCGCCCTATCCAATCGGGCGAAAATTGGCATTTTGATTTCCCCTATCCGAACAAGGCGGCGGGTCACGTCCACTATGTTACTTATCGCCACGGCCCGATTGTGGGTGCGCGCCAAATCAGATTGAAGTATCGCATTGATGCGGCCCCTGACACACAGTTTGTCGCGCAAGACGTGCCCCAGCATGAGGCTACTTTGTCGCTCTATTTCCAGCGGCGCGGCGACCGCTGGAGGAGCTCGTCGCCGTGGAACACCTTCCGCTGGTATTCACCCCGTTCGCAAATGGTGCCGGTGAAACCGGGAACGCATGAAGTGACGATCAGCCTGGATGAGCCATGGGTCACAGTGCTGCACAAAACGCGCGAAGAAGAGCTGTCAGGCTTTAGACGCGCGCTGGCTCGCACCGACCGTGTCGGGTTTGTGTTTGGCAGCAAAACCCGGCGGGGCCATAGCGTCTACGCCACAGCCCCCGCGCGATTCACTATGCTGGAATTTGCGGTCGAATAAACGACCTTCTGAAACCCTATTTCGGGGACAACACCATCAGCATCTGACGCCCTTCCAGACGCGGGAACGCTTCGACTTTGGCGACTTCTGCCGTATCTTCTTGAACGCGGCGGAGCAGGTTCATACCCAGATCCTGGTGCGCCATTTCACGACCCCGGAAACGCAGCGTGACTTTTACCTTGTCGCCATTGTCGATGAATTTGAACATGTTGCGCATCTTCACGTCATAATCATGCGTGTCGATATTGGGGCGCATCTTGATCTCTTTGATGTCCTGCGTTTTCTGCGTCTTGCGCGCGGCGTTCGCCTTTTTCTGCGCTTCGAAGCGGTATTTGCCGACATCAAGGAATTTGCACACGGGCGGGTCCGCATTGGGCGAGACTTCCACGAGATTCAGGCCAACTTCTGCGGCCTGCTCAATCGCTTCGCGTGTGTACATGACACCGATATTTTCGCCTTGATCATCGATCACGCGAACCTTCTCGGATTCGATTAGTTGGTCGTAGCGTGGACCGCTCTTGCGTGGCGGCTGCATGGAACGACGTGGTGGACGAGCTATGTGGTTTCTCCTGATTGCTTCATCAATATCGCGCCTACTTAGTGCGATTCCCCCGCGCGCGAAAGGGGTAGCGGCGGGAATAATCGCAAAGTGTTGCCGATTTACGCCGCAGACTTCCAAAGAGGGAATCGCGCGAGTTTGCCTTTCGCGGGCAGAACAGCCTCAACCCGCTGGGCCGGTTGCAAGGCTGAGACAATCGCGGGGTCGCCCGCATCCATCCCTCCGGTCAGCGCGCCAAAGGCGGGTAGGATCATGCGATTGACGGCTTCCGCTCCGTTGCCGGACGCGATCACAGCGCAGGGCCGCGCGATGTGCCGTCCACGCACGCGCAGGCGCAGCTTGGGGTGGAAATGGCCGGATAGCTCTGGCCGAGTCTCGCCAGTCTTGGCGATATGGCGCAGGATCACGCCATTGATCTCCAGTTCTTCGGCCAATTCTCCGCCGAACGAACGGTGCATATTCTCGTCGTGGTTGCCCGTGATCCAGATCCAGTCGAGCGCGCGAGTCAGCCCCTCCAACATGCCTGCTGAATAGGGATCGAGCCGCGAGGTGCCTTCGTCATCATGGAAATTGTCGCCCAAGGTGATGACTCGCCGCGCGCCTGTTTCTTTCACCGCGTCCGCCACCCGCTCCAGCGTTTCGCGGCTGTCATAGGGGGGCAGCATCTGACCATGCCGTGCGTAAAAGCTCGCCTTTTCAAGGTGCAAGTCCGCCACCAGCAACGCGTTCTCGCGCGGCCAGAACAGCGCGCGACCGGTTGTCAGCAGCATTTCTTGATTGGCGAACGAAACGGGAACCATCGCTTTGACTTGCCGCAAGGCCTGAGGCTTGGCAAGGTCGTTTTATGACCGACAATAAAGATTACACGCAGCAGGCGCGGGAATGGTTCGAAAGCCTCCGCGACCGGATTTGCGCCGAGTTTGAGGCGATTGAGCGAGAGGCGGGCAGCGATGCCGCTTTCCAATACACACCGTGGGAGCGTGAAGAGGACGGCAATGACGACCCCGGCGGCGGCGTGCAGGGTCTGATGAAGGGCACAGTGTTCGAGAAAGTCGGCGTGAATGTCTCGACCGTGAAGGGCAATTTCAGCAAAGAATTCGCCGCCCAGGTGAACGGAGCGAGCGCGGACAATCCCGGCTTTACCGCGACCGGCATTTCGCTTGTCGCACATATGGCCAATCCGCATGTGCCCGCGGTGCATATGAACACGCGGTTCCTGACAACGGGCAAGGCGTGGTTCGGCGGTGGGGCTGATCTCAACCCGCCGATCCCTTATGAGGAAGACACTGAGGATTTTCACGCCCGTTTCCGCGCGGCCTGCGCGGCGCATAACCCGACTTACTACGAACGCTTCAAGCAATGGGCGGATGACTATTTCTACATTCCCCACCGCCAATGCCATCGCGGTGTCGGCGGGATTTTCTACGACCATCTGGAATGCGGCGATGCGGGCGAATTTGAGCGCAATTTTGCCTTCACCCGCGATGTGGGTGAGACTTTTCTCGATATCTATCCGCAGCTCGTTCGCCAGCGGATGGACAGCGATTTTACGCCGGAAGACAAGCAGACACAGCTGGAATGGCGCGGCCGCTATGCCGAGTTCAACCTGGTCTATGATCGCGGGACGCTGTTCGGCCTGAAGACCGGCGGCAATATCGACGCCATCCTGATGAGCTTGCCGCCTGTGGCGGTTTGGAGTTAGGCGGCATTTGGAACCGGTTGAAAAGCCAGTCATTCAACTGTTGTGAACGCGCTGCTCAACCCTATCCGGCTAATCCCTTTGCTGTTTGCTGGCGCAATCGCAATCGGAACGCTGCTCTTATGGCTCCCGATCGCCACTGCTGATGGGTCTCAACCGGCTCTGCTCACGGCCTTCTTCACGTCCACATCAGCGATTGCTGTTACTGGCTTGATTGTCGAAGATACGGCGACCTATTGGTCATTTTTTGGCCAGACGGTTATTCTCGCGCTGTTCCAAATTGGCGGCTTTGGCATCATGGCCTCGGCAACACTGTTGGGGCTGATCGCCGGGCGTGGCTTTGATTTGCGCTCTCGGATGGCGACTAGGGTGGAGCGCGGTCGGCTGGACAGAGCCGATGCCCGCTCAGTGCTGTTCCTGGTGTTTGCAATCACGCTGATTGTCGAAGCTGTTGTTGCGGCAATCCTGACTGTGCGGCTGGTCTGGGCATATGATTATGGATGGGCCTCTGCTGCGTGGCACGGCATTTTTCACGCTGTTAGCGCATTCAACAATGCCGGTTTTTCGAGCTATTCGGACAGTGTCATGGGCTTTCAATCGGACGGCTTTGTGCTTGTGCCGATCATGCTGGCCGTCATCATTACCGCGCTCGGCTTCCCGGTTATGCAGGATTTGCAAGAAAATCGATTGAACTGGCGGCGCTATTCGCTTCACACAAAGGTCACGGTGGTGGGTACGGCAATATTGCTGGCGCTCGGCTTTGGCTCAATTTTGGCGATGGAATGGAGCAATCCGGAAACGCTAGCGCCAATGGCCTTCAGCGACAAAATCCTGAATGCAGCGTTCCATTCGGTCATGCCGCGCACGGCCGGTTTCAACAGCCTCGATGTTGGTGCGTTTAGGGACGAGACATTGCTGACCAATTACGGGCTGATGTTTATCGGAGGGGGAAGCGCCGGCACCGCAGGGGGTATCAAGATCACCACGGCAGCGGTTATTCTGGCGATGGTCATTTCCGAGATATGGAGGCGCAATGATGCAACCTTGTATCAGCGCCGCTTTGGCGTGGATGTTCAACGTCAGGCCTTAAGCATTGCAGTGCTTGCAAGCGTGTTGATCCTTTCTGCGACCAGCTTTCTTGCAGTCGTCACTGATTTCGATCTCAAAGACATTTTGTTCGAGTGTATTTCCGCCTTCTCGACCGTCGGATTGTCGACCGGGATCACCGGCGATTTACCACCATCGGGCCAGATAGTGATCATTCTGCTAATGTTTGTGGGCCGTGTCGGCACCATCACTGTCGCGACTGCGCTGGCGCTGAACACCAGCTCGCGCCCTTATCGTTATCCAGAGGAGAACCCCATTGTCGGCTGACAAACGCACCCCTGTCTTGGTCATCGGACTTGGCCGCTTCGGCAGTTCCGTCGCCCGCACGCTAGAGGAAATAGGCCATGACGTGCTCGCCGCTGACACTGACGAGCGATTGGTGAAAGAACACGCCGAAGTTCTGACACAAGTTGTTGAGGCGGATTGTACCGAGGAGAACTGCCTTGAGAAACTCGGCGCAGGGTCATTCGACACTGCTGTGGTCGCCATAGGCTCGCAAATCGAGGCCAGCCTGTTGGTTGTGCTTGCACTGGTCGAGATGGGCGTGCCCAATATCTGGGCGAAAGCAAACAATGAAGGGCACGCCAAAATCCTAGAGCGTACCGGGGCTCATCACGTTGTCTTTCCAGAACAGCGGATGGGTGAGCAGGTGGCGCATCTTGTGAACGAGCGGTTGTTGGATTTTATCTCTTTCGACGATGAGTTTGCCATTGCACGCCTTAAGGCTCCCGAACCGATTGTCGGACTGCCATTGGTAACCAGTGAATGCCGGAAAAAGTTCGAAGTCACAGTGATTGGGGTCAAGCGCACCGGAGAGGACTTCATCCACGCTGGCCCAGACACGTTGATCTTGCCCGATGATGAGTTGGTCGTGTCGGGCATGATCGCGAAATTGGAAGCATTTGCCGCCATCTCGTCTGGCTAATATCGCGCAAGCCGTTTTTGCATTGCATTGCGCAGCGCAACACCGCACATTCCTTCATACTATGCTGCGGCAATTCGAACTGGTTGAGCGGGTCAAGGAATACGATCCGGACGCTGACGAGGCGTTGCTCAACCGTGCCTATGTCTACACCGTCCAGAAACATGGCTCGCAAAAGCGTGCCAGCGGCGATCCCTATTTCAGCCATCCGGTTGAGGTTGCCGGGTTGATGACTGATCTGCAGCTGGATCAGGAAACGATCATCACCGCGCTGTTGCATGATACGGTCGAGGATACGCTGGCCACGATTGACGATGTGCG
>CAKZSF010000111.1 GCA_937920575.1 uncultured Sphingomonadaceae bacterium
TGAAGCAAACACCGAGCCGTTTGCAGAGCGCTTTTGCTTCTCGCATGACGATATGTCTCACAGCGTGTTCAAAGCAGGTAACGGCCCAGGCGTCTTGCTGATGCATGAGCTGCCCGGAATGACTCCCGAGTTCTGGCGGCTTGCCAATTGGTTGAGCGAACACTTTACGGTCTGGGCGCCCGACCTATTCGGCAACGACGCTGCGCCCACTAAACCGAACACGCTCAAGCTGTTCGTCAAGGCGTGCATCAGCCGGGAAATCCATCTCTTTGCGAAAAACGATCCCGGCCCGATAACGCAATGGCTGCGGGCATTGTCCAAAACATTGCATGAGGAAACCGGCGGCCCGGGCGTGGGCACGATCGGCATGTGCATGACGGGCAATTTTGCTCTCACCCTGGCGCTTGACCCATGGGTCATAGCACCTGTGTCTTCTCAAGCTGGCTTGCCCGCATCGATCCCGGTTATCCTGAACAATGATGCCGGGCTGCAAATGACTCACCAAGAACGCACTGCTTTGCAAGATCGCGAAGTCGATGTGATGGGGCTGCGGTTTTCAAGCGACCGCCTCTGCAAAGCTGCACGTTTTGACACGATGCGCGAGGTCATTGGTGCAGCGCGCTTTGACGGGCATGTGATTGCTGATGAGCACCGCAACCCAAATGGTCCGCTCAAACACCCACACTCAGTCCTGACCGCTGATCTTGTCGATGATGATGATGGAGTGACGAAGCAGAAACTCGGTGAGGTGGTAGAATTCTTGCGCGCGCGTATCAGCGGCGTCTAAGAGTATTCGACTAAGAGCTGCGATTGCTGCTTTTTTGGCGGTTCTTAGTTGAACACCGCCGCGCGCTTTTGCATTTTTGCGGCGACGCTTTCGGCGAATTCTGGCGATGCAAGTTGTTCGGCGAAAAGCACGCTTTCTTTCTGCATTTGCGTTGCAATCGCCTCGCCGCGATGACGGACAAGTGATTTGGTTCGCTGCATCGCTATTGGGGCTGAATTGGCAACGCCCAAGGCGATTTCGGCAACCGCATCGGCAAATCCTGCATCGTCAAACACGCGCGAGACAAGACCGAAGTCCATCGCCTCTTGCGCCGTCAATGCGCGACCGGTCATAAAAATATCATTGGCGACTGCTTGCCCGACGGCTTCTGGCAACAGCAGTGATGATGCGGCCTCTGGCACCAAACCAAGCGAAACGAATGGCGCACTCAAAGTTGCGCTTTCTGCTGCAAACACCAGATCACAGTGGAGCAACATTGTCAGACCCACGCCAATGCCTGGCCCATTCACGGCACCGATCACTGGTTTGACGCAAGTTGATATTGCCTGAAGAAATTGGACAACGGGCGGCAACCCGTCACCGCTTGGCCCTTTGGCGAAATCTTGAAGGTCATTTCCAGACGTGAAGAAATCACCTGTACCCGTGATGACCAGCGCACGCACATCATCATTGTCCTGATAATCGCGAATGGCCTGAGCCATCACACCATACATATCCTGAGTGATCGCATTCTTCTTTTCCGGACGCGACAGGGTGACTGTCATCACGCGCTGCGTGGTCGATAGTTGAACGTACTCGGTCATGTTTTGTCTGGCTTTCTGGAAAAATTGAGTTCTTGGTCTGATTGGCTCGTTTAGCGGCTCGCCTGCGCCTTCACGAGTGGTAGCTGATCGTTACCGAAATACATATGTTCGCGGTTCACGAAGATCGTGGGAGATCCAAAAGCGCCGCGTTCAATCGCCTCTTCAGTATTGGCGCGCAGCAAGTCCTTGATCGGCTGCGTCTGCGTGGCCTCTGCCAACACTTGCCCATCCATGCCTAATCCGTTTGCAATATCGATCAAGACCGCTGGATCATCGAGATTGCGTTGGTCCTTGTAATAGGCCTCGAACGCAGCCTCTGCGAAGCGATACAGTGCGGTTTGGTCATCCTGCAGCGCGCAGCACATGCGCATGGCGTACACCGACTTTACCGGGTGATGCGGCGAGGGAAAGTTCATTGCCACCCCCGCCAGCTCAGCCCATTCTTTCAGCCAGACCCATGCCTTCGCAAACTTGGGCGAATCCATATTCTCGCGCATTGCATAGACGCTCTGGTTCACAGCATTGAACACGCCCCCGACTAAGAAAGGTCGCCAGGTTACCTCGGCATCCAAGCCATTCAACTCGCGCTGAATGTTGTGAAACGCCAGCCGCGTCCACGGGCTGGAAAGGTCAAAGAAAAATTCGATCTGTGCTGGCATCATCCGCCTCCCAATGGAGCGCACACTGGCCAAGCAGGCCGCCTAACGCAAGCTCACAACATTGTCGCTCTCGGGCCTGACGCGGTCACCACGATAGAGGCTGGCCATCGGCTCGTCATGCACGATTACTTGTTCTGCGTCGCCAAACCCGTTGAAGCCAGTTTTCATCGCGGAGCCGTAGGCGCCGATCATGCCGATCTCGATGTAATCGCCTGACTGGATATCCTCTGGCAGCGAGAACGGACCGGGCATGTAATCGATGTCGTCGCAAGTCGGCCCGAAGAAGGCAAAGTCGCTGAGCGGCTTGATCAAATCATCTTCCAATGCGGTCACCGGAAAACGCCAACCGACATGGGCTGCATCGAACAGCGCACCATAGGCACCATCGTTGATATACAGCTCATTCCCACGGCGCTTTTCCACACAGACCAGCAGAGAAGAGTACTCCGCACACAGCGCCCTGCCCGGCTCGCACCACAGATCGGCGTTATAAGCGATGGGCAGCGCCTCGAAATGCTGCTCGATAATCTTGAAATAATCCTCGAGCGGAGGCGGCTCCATATCGGGATAGATGCTGGGGAAACCTCCGCCGACATCGATGACATCGACGGTGACGGCTGCCTCTGCAATCGCTGCCCGTACGCGGTCGAGCGCTTGCACATAGGCAAATGGGCTCATCGCCTGGCTGCCCACATGGAAACACACGCCAAGCCAATCGCAA
>CAKZSF010000112.1 GCA_937920575.1 uncultured Sphingomonadaceae bacterium
CCCGAATGGCGGAAGAAAACGACCTGTTTGCTTTTGAAGACGTTGCGCAGGGCATTTCTGACAAGATGGAGGCACGCCATCCGCACATTTTTGGCGATGAGGGCGGCACAATGGAAGAGCGGCGCTGGGAAGAGCTGAAGGCCAAGGAGAGAGCGGCTACCGGACAAGTCAGCGCGATGGATGGAGTAGCCACTGCCCTGCCCGCATTGCTGCGTGCGTTAAAGTTGCAAAAGCGCGCCGCGCGTGACGGGTTTGATTGGCCCGATCACCAAGGGCCGACTGACAAGATCGTAGAGGAAATTCAAGAGCTTACTGAAGCTCCTGAGGACAAGAAGTTGGAAGAAGCAGGCGATTTGCTGTTTGCTGCTGCCAATCTAGTCCGCGCTTATGGAATCGATCCGGAGGAGGCCCTGCGTTCAGCCAACAAGAAGTTTGAGCGCCGCTATCGGGCGATGGAAGGGTTGGCTAAGGGCAAATTCGAAGCGCTCGATTTGGATGAGCAAGAGGCACTGTGGCAGAAGGTTAAGAAATCGGAGCAAATTACTGAATAGAGACTAAATTCCCGAAAATTGACCCGCTTCCTTCGGGTTCAGCCTAACGATGATGCGACGGAGCAATTGGCCAGTTTCATCGGTGAGACTTTGCTCTTCCAAGACGTCACCATGGGCATGCAGCCAAGCCAGTTTTGCGCCATCGGATGCCGCCAGGTCAAATTCATAGGTTTGCGCGTCTTTTGTGAGCGTGTTGGCAATGATGTCTGAGAATTGTTCCAACCCCAATCCTGTCACAGCTGAAATCAGCACAACATCATCCCGGTTTGCTGCCCTTTCGGACAATTCGTGCAGGTCGTCCTCACTCAATCGATCGGCTTTGTTCCACACTTCGATGAGTGTTGGCCCCTCGCCTGCCTCTTCCTCGATTCCCAATTCCTCCAAGACCGCCATGACTTCGCTGGCTTGCTCGACGTGAGACGGGTTCGCGATGTCGCGCACATGCAGAATAAGATCGGCTGACGTCACCTCTTCCAATGTTGCGCGAAACGCTGCGATGAGCTGCGTTGGTAGATCGGAGATAAATCCAACTGTGTCTGAAAGAATGGCCTTAGCAATGCCAGGAAGGCTGATCGCCCGCATTGTCGGATCGAGTGTAGCGAAAAGTAAGTCTTCGGCCATAACCTCAGATTGAGTAAGGCGATTGAACAGCGTCGATTTGCCTGCATTGGTATAGCCAACCAGCGCAATGACTGGCCATGGTGCGCGTTTGCGGCGCGCGCGATGCTGGGCGCGGGTTTTGCGCACTTGTTCCAGCTCTCTCCGGATGCGGCTCATCCGGTTGCGGATCATTCTTCGGTCAGCCTCAATCTGCGTCTCGCCCGGGCCGCCAAGGAAACCGAAGCCGCCGCGCTGCCGCTCTAGGTGAGTCCAGCTTCGGACCAACCGGCTTTGCTGGTAATCGAGATGCGCGAGTTCAACTTGTAGACGTCCTTCAGCGGTTGCGGCACGCTCACCGAAAATTTCCAGAATTAGACCAGTCCGGTCAATCACCTTGCGCTTCAGGCGGTCTTCCAGATTGCGCTGCTGCACCGGGCTCAGCGCGCCATCGATCACCACCAATTCAGCGTCGGCCATATCGCAACGCACGCGTATGTCGTCGACCTGACCGCTGCCGAACAGCGTGTTGGGATGCACCTTGCGCAAGGTCAGAGAGATGGCGTCTTCGACCACCAGACCGATAGCCAAGGCCAAGCCCTGCGCTTCTTCCAAACGTTCAGCAGGCGCGAGCGCTGAGGCCCGGCCTGCAATCGTCGGGCACACGACCACTGCCCGCGCACCGCGGCTTACCTCTTCGCGTTCGTCGTCTAGAAAACTCAGGAAAAGTCGCCTTCTTCGCCATCATCGGTGAGATCCACCGGGCTCGCCGGTTGCACCGTCGAAACAGCGTGTTTGTACGCAAGCTGGACATAGCCTTCCCGCTCGAGCAGCATGCAGAACAGATCGTATGATGCAATCCGTCCTTCCAGCATCACGCCATTCACCAAGAACATGGTGACGCTGACTTCCTCTTCCTGAATTTTGGAAAGGAAAACGTCCTGCAAGACGCGTTGCTTTTTGCCGTTGTTTGAATCGATTTCAAACTGTTTAGCATCGATGGGTTGGCCAGGCATCACTGTTGAAATCGCATGCTTGTAAACAAGCTGAGCCTGTCCGTCGCGCCGCAACAAGATCGAGAAATTGTCAAACCACGTGACGATGCCTTGCAGCTTCACTCCCTTGACCAGAAAGATGGTCACCGGTGTCTTATTCTTGCGCAGAAAGTTCAGAAACGTGTCTTGGAGATTGCGGTTCTTCTTTTCGCTGCCGCTTGGCTCAGGCTTTGGATCTATTGGGCGCGCGCTTAGGGTTGAACCGGACATTGTAATCTCCTTTTTTTGTTGGCGGCTGCCATGGCAGTTCCGCATTCAAGCCGGAGAATGTGTCGCCGGCCGATTATTCTTGCTGCATCTTATCGCGCGATCTGTCGCCCATGCCAAGCAATTTTAGCTTTCGATGAAGAGCAGACCGCTCCATCCCGACAAACTGTGCCGTCTTGGAGATGTTCCCTGAAAACCGGCGGATCTGGGTCTGTAAATACTCTCGCTCAAAGCATTCACGGGCTTCGCGCAAAGGTACGCCCATCAGCGAAGCAAAACCGGCTTCGCT
>CAKZSF010000113.1 GCA_937920575.1 uncultured Sphingomonadaceae bacterium
CCTGTGCCGTAGAGCTGATGATCATCCGGCTGCACACCTTCAGGTCTGTCACCGACTTGTTGGACGTATCCGAGGCGACCTTCCCGATCAACATTGGCAACCAGCGCCGCCCATCCTGAATCGACTGCCGAGACATACTGCTCGCCTTCGAGCAAACCTTCGTTCAGAGCCCAGGCAAGGCCATAGACAAAGAAGCCCGTCCCGCTGGTCTCTGGTGGGGTCGCACTGGAGGCGAGGAGCGATGCGCGCCACATTCCGTTGGGCGCCTGAATTTTGACCAAGCGATCCGACATCGTACGAAACAGCGAGACATAATAGTCCCTGCGTGGATCATCCTTGTCCATTGTCCGCAAGATATTCACTAGGCCGCCATAGACCCAACCGTTTCCACGGCTCCAAAACAGCTTTTCACCATCCGCCCCGCGCCGATCAAAGAAGCGGCTGTCGCGGTAATAAAGCCCGATTTCCTTATCGAACAGCAGATCGGTCGCGACCTGAAATTCAGAATGGGCGTAATCAGCATAGGCATCGTCGCCAAAAGTCTCATGCGCTTCCCACCACGTAGCGGGCGCCATGAAGAGAGCGTCTGACCAGCACCACCGTTTTGCGCACCCGGCATCGCCATGCTTGTCAGGATGCAGCATCTGCGTTTTGGGCTTATCCGCCAAAATGGCATCCAGATTTTTCCGTGTAGGGCCAAGATCAGCAGAAGCGTGACCAGCCCTTGCCAGTCGGAAATAGACTTGGCCAACCAGATGATCATCCGCGTGGTACAGACGATCGCCAAGCCGCCAACCTTCGCGGTCTGCGATGGCCGCCAGATCTTTGAAATATTTCTCTTGGCCGGTTTTCTCCGCATAGTCAGCCAAGCCAAGGAAGAATGTCCCCATCACCCATCCGCGCGGATTAGGCGTCTCGCGCGAAATAAACCGGATGTAGCTATCCAGATTGTCGAGGTTCGCAAGTTGCCAGTCGGCCACTTGATTGGCCAGCACGCGGACTTCCGTTTGACTGCTCGCATCAGCGGACGCCGCCTGAACAGTGGGCTTGTCTGCAGGTGCATAAGCACACCCTGCAGTCAGAGCGGCGATTGGCAACAGGCTTGCTGCCAGTGAGCGCAAAACAGTCATCGGAAATGCCTCTAAGTTATGAAGTGATCAAAAATTCAGACGATCCCAGCGCCGAGGCCAACGGCCTTGCGCTCTTGCCCCTTGCGATCCCGATACTGGCTGGCTCGGTATACCCCTAGCCAGTCAATTGCGCCGCCAAGTTCTTCGCGGGCTTGCGCCAGAATTGGGGTCACATCGGTTTCATAGGCGATCCGCAAGGTGCGGAAGGCCAGCATAACATCATTATCATTTTGCGCTGCGTGCAACGCCTCACGATCGACCAGTGCCGCCCGCGCGTAACATCCCAGGATCGCTTCCGCCGATGACAACATGCTCTCAATCGGGTCGGTCACATTGTGCGATTGATCAATCATATAGGACGGGTCAAACCCATCGCGCGGATCCGCTTCAGCTTCGATCAGTTCATTGAAGACAAGGAACAGCTGATGCGGGTTGATGCTCCCGCTATCGAGATCATCATCGCCATATTTGCTGTCGTTGAAATGAAAACCGCCCAGTTTGCCAACATGGTGCAGGCGCGCAACAATCTGCTCAATGTTCACATTGGGCGCATGATGCCCAAGATCGACCAGACACTTGCACTTGTCGCCCAACGCCTGTGCCGCCATTAACGAGCTGCCCCAATCGGAGATAACGCTGGAATAGAAAGCTGGCTCAAACATCTTGTGCTCGAGCATCATCTGCCAATCATCAGGCAGCGCGGCATAGACCTGCGATGCGGCGTCGATATAGCGGTCAAAGCTGCGCCCCAGATCTTGCTGGCCAGGGAAATTGGTTCCGTCACCCACCCATACTGTCAGGCGCTCTGAACCGATTTTTTTCCCGATCTCAATACATTCAATGTTGTGATCGATTGCCTGTTGGCGCGTTTCAGCAACGGTCGAAGACAGAGAGCCAGTGGCGTAGGTATGCGCCTGCCCTGGCTGATCCTGAAACGTGTTGGAATTCACTGCATCAAAGACGAGATTGTAAGCCGCTGCTTCCTCTTTCAGTGCAGTGTAATCATCCACACAATCCCATGGGAAATGTGGGCTCACCGCTGGCGTTGCCTGACCCAGTTGATGGATCACGGCACAATCTTCCAACTTTTCGTGAATATTGGTTGGCTCCCCCGCAATAGGGAACTTTGCAAATCTGGTTCCGCCGCGCCCAGCTCCCCAGCTTGGCACAGCGACACCGAAAGCTTTGACCTTGTCCTTCAGCGTATCAATCGCAATCCCGCGTCGCTCGAGCTTGCGCCCTAGCGCTGCGTAATCCTCTGCCAATGCTTCTTGTGAGCGCGCATTATGCTGCGCGATTAGATCGGCAGAGATGGGCAATTGTGTCATCGATTCTCTCCGGCTCGAGTACTAGCGCGTGAACGCCTGCGCGTTGCCCGCATCAACATTGATCATGTTGCCGGTCGACTTTGCAGAAGCATCACTAGCAAGCCAATAGGCAGCCTCGGCGATATCCTCTGGAAGCACTGATCGCTTCAACATCGAACGCTGGCGATAATGCTCTTCAAGCTCGTCACCTGAATCGATACCATGCGCGCCTGCACGCTCTTGCCGCCAGTCGCCATCCCAGATCCGGCTACCTTTGATCACGGCATCTGGGTTCACAATGTTGACCCGGATACCATCATCGGCACCTTCAAGCGCGAGACATCTCGCGAGATGATTGGCAGCAGCCTTTGCGCTGGCATATGCGCTGGCATTCTTCGCAGCCGCCACCGCATTCTTTGATCCGATGAACACTACGCTCGAGCCGCCCTGCTCTGCCATTCCCTGCAGCAATGGCCATGCGTATTTCGCCGTTTGGAAATAGCCTTGCGCTAAAACGTCAAAGTTCTTGTTCCACAACTCGGTGGTGGTCTCACCGATTGGAGCAGACGAAGCAATACCAGCATTGGCAACAAGAATATCGAGGCCGCCGAACTCTAGCGCGCACGCCTCCAGCGCGCCCGCGACTTGGGCCTCATCAGTGACATCACAGGTAACCGAGCGGACGACATCTTTGCCGAAAGTCTCCGTCAGGCCAGCCTCAATGTCTTTGACTGCCTGCTCATCCCTGTCGGCCAGCATTACGCAAGCCCCGTCGCGCAGCATTCTTTCCGCTACAGCAGCTCCGATACCGCCCGCGCCACCTGTGACGAGGGCGACCTTACCCACCATCTCCTTCGGAGCCGGCATGCGCTGCAATTTGGCCTCCTCGAGAAGCCAGTACTCGATGTCGAATGCCTCTTGCTCGTCAAGCGCGATGTAATCCCCAATCGCCTCTGCACCGCGCATCACATTGATCGCATTGAGATAGAATTCCCCTGCGATTCTGGCCGTCGCCTTGTCTTTAGCAAACGTCATCCGGCCAACGCCGGGAACCAGCACCACCACGGGGTTGGCATCGCGCATCGCCGGTGAATTGTCCCGCTTGCAACGCTCATAATAGGCCGCATACATCGCACGATAGCCTGCAATAGATTGCTCCAGATAAGCATCGTCATCGAGCCTAGCGGGGTCGAGCGTCAAAGGCGCGATCTTGGTTCGCAAAAAGTGATCGGGACATGACGTTCCAAGCTCTGCCAAACGCTCAAAATCAACGCTTCCGACAAATTCGAGCGTCGCATCATCATCCGAATAGTGACCAACTTTGCGCCGATCACCAACCATCAGCGCACGCAGACGCGGCATCAGGGAGGCCGCCAACTTATGCCGACCTTCATCAGGCGCCACTTTCGCGCCTCCAAAGGCAGGACCTTTTGCGAGCTTCGTATTCAGATAGTCCGCCGCTTCCGTGATCAGCCTAACGGTTTGATCGTAACATTCCTTCGCCGAGTCAGCCCAGCAGATGATGCCATGCCCCGCGAGCATCGCGCCCTTTGCCTGCGGGTTGGCCCTCGCGAAATCGCGAATTTGCACACCCAATGTGAAACCTGGACGCTTCCACGGAAGCCAGCCGATTTCATCGCCCCACAATTCCTTCGTCGCTGCCTCGCCGCCGCTGGATGCCGCAAGCGCAATGATGGCATCGGGGTGCACATGGTCGATGTGCTTGTAAGGAAGCAACGAATGAAGCGGCGTATCAATACTGGCCGCGCGGCCATTCAGATTGAACGTACAATGCGGGAGGAAACCGACCATTTTGTCATCGTCATCCTCACCCTCATAATGCGACTCGAGAGCCAGCAATTTTTCCTGATAAAGCGTGGAAAAACCGTCCATTCCCATGGAACCGATGTCACCGCCTGACCCTTTGACCCAGAGCACCTCTACACTGTC
>CAKZSF010000114.1 GCA_937920575.1 uncultured Sphingomonadaceae bacterium
AAAATGGTCGATGGTGACGTGGCGTTGGTCTTCAACACGACTGAGGGTTGGCAGAGCTTGAAAGACAGCCAATCTATCCGTGCATCCGCGCTCGACGAGAAGCTGCCATACTACACAACAGCGGCGGCTTCGCTGGCTGCGGTGGAGGCAATTAGCTCGGTTAGAGCGAGCAACCTTGAAGTCTGCTCGTTGCAAGACTATTATAGTTGACGACGAAAGACAGATTTCCCGACATTTTGGTCTTTTCGCCGCTCTGGATCAGGGCGGGAAGGGCTCTTTTCGCCGGGTCAGATAGAAAGTGAGTACGTGTCGATGGAAAAAGTGCCGATGCTCGCGGAAGGCTATGAGCAGCTGACCACAGAACTGAAGGCGCTGCGCGAAGAGCGGCCTAAGATTGTCGATGCAATCGAGGAAGCCCGCGCGCATGGTGACCTTTCGGAAAATGCCGAATACCACGCTGCCAAGGAACGCCAGGGTCAAGTTGAAGCGATGATTGGTGATCTCGAAGATCGCATCACGCGCGCGCAGATCATTGATCCGTCAACACTCTCCGGCGACCGGATTGTGTTCGGAGCGACGGTCTCCCTGCTTGATGATGATGACAAGCCGGTGAAATATCAAATCGTCGGTCAGACCGAGGCAGATGCCAACAATGGCCGGATCTCTTACAATTCGCCCATCGGCAAAGCTTTGATCGGCCGCAAGGTTGGCGACGAGATTGAAGTGACAGTGCCGTCGGGTGACAAGTTCTACCTGATCGAAAAGCTCGAATTCATCTAAGAAGAGCCGCATATCCTAAAGAAAAGGCCCGCAATGCAGCGGGCCTTTTTCGTTGTGCGCTGATCGCTCTGATTACTTGAGCTCTGGCTCTAGCAGCTTGTGCAGATGGACGATGACATACCTCATTTCCGCGTCATCAACCGTGCGCTGGGCGTTTCCGCGCCAAGCGTCTTCTGCGGTTTCATAGTCGCTGTAGACGCCCGCTACGTGAATGCTTTCCGGGTCCTGAAACTCCATGCTGCGCGGATCTTTCACGCGCCCGCCCATAACCAGATATAGCGGCTGTGCAAATTCTTGTTCGGCCATGCTTGCTGTCCCTATTTTGTCCGTTGAGAGCCACTTAGACATTTGCGCCTCAAGCGCAAGTATTCGCGGGGTTACATACGTTTCCGTATCGCGTTTGCCAGTTCGCTGGTTGCGAGGATCACAAGATCATCGAGCAAACCACTGCGTGACGTATCGTCTTTGCCGCGTGCCTTCTTCCGCATTTGACCTGTGTTCTCAACAATATTGAGCCCCAGACCAATCGCTGCCTTTCCAGCCTGACGGGCTTTGCCATTCATTTTCCCCGAGCCCGTTGTGGGTGCGCCTCTTGAAGGTATCGCAATGCCTATCAAGATACCCAGCGCCGCCCCGCCAGCCATCGCGGCCAAGGGATGTTCTTTGGTGTAATCCGTGACGATGCGTGCCGGGCTGAAGGCTCCGCGCGATGCCTGACGATCCTGCGCCTTGGTGATCTTTTCTTTCAGTTCACTCCGCTTGGTCGACTTAGTCATTGGCGATCACGTCCTTTGTCTCGTCGACGGGGATGTCGTCTTTGCCGTGATCGGCAACCGATGTGTTGCTCGAACCATCCAGATACTTTTCGACAAAATTGAGCAGTGGATTGCGGAAGGCCCACAAGGCAACGCCCGCAGCCAATGCGGCAATCTTCCCCGAATTGGCCTCGGCCGCGCTGGCTGCATCCTCTGCCATATCCCGCGCACCTTCACCCAAGCGGTCTGCTACGCGTCCACCAACACCCTTGGTCTGCAAATCAGCCTTGATCTGTGTGAGATCGGTTTTGAAGATTTCCAGGGCGGCATTGCGCATTGCGCGATCCTCGACGAGGCGACGTTTGCTCATGAATCATCTTCCTTGAAGGCAGATGAAATACTCTTCGCGCTGCGGACTATGCCGAATACGCACAAGACGACGACCAGCAACCATCCTCCGGCGACCACTGCGGTCGCACCCCAGATGCCCAAAGAGGTTGTCAGACCAACCAATAAGCCCAGCGTGAGCGCAATCGCGCTCAGAAACAAAGCGATCAGGGCAACAACACCGAATATGGCAATCCATTTGCCTCGCCCGGCAGCGAAACCTGCGCGGGCCTTCTGGTAATTGAGTTCGGCTTCGACATAAGTCTTTCCGTCCTCGACCAGCGCCTCAACATCCTCAAGCAACGAAGCGGGCGGGGCACCGTTATCCGGTACCCCGTCCTGTTTGACTTGATCGGTTTGAGCAGTTTCGACGGCCTGCCCCTGAACCGCCGGTTCGGTCATGATCTGGGTCAGTCGCGATTGCCGCGCAGCGCACGGGCTACGAGAAAGCCTGCGACCGCTGCGATACCAACTGCCAGGCCAGGGCTTTTGCGAACGAATTCGCGCGCATCATCGGCAAGCTCTTCCACTTCCTTGGCTTCGATCTTGGCAGCTGTTTCTTGCAATGTGCGAGAAGCTGTCCGAGCGTAGTCGCCATATTGTGGGCCCAGCGCCTCATCGATCCGCGTTGCGTTTTCTGAAACGATTTCGCCGAGGCCACCGATCGCGTCGCTAGCCCGCGATTTGCCTTCTTTGGCCAGATCAATAGCGCGATCTTTCGCCTCTCCGGCATAGGCTTGCGCTTCGCCTTTCAAGTCGCCGGACTTGGCCACCGCAGTGCCGCGCGCTGTACCGGCGCGGGTCTTCGCTTCATCAGCCAGCGCAGCCGCGCCAGCCTTCGCTTCGTCGAGCGCTTTGTTGAAGCGCGACTTGGCAACTGCCTTGTTGTCGATCACTTCGGGTTCCGCTTTGGGCTTGCGTGCAGCCTTCTTGCGCGTGGTGGTTGCTTTCTTCGCTTTACTTTTTGCTGTCTCAGCCATGGTTCCTAATCCTCCGGGGGCTTGTTTGGACGGTTAAATGTTTTCTACGTGTCTTATGTAGGTAATGCAGCTTGAATGCCAAGTGTCTCGCGACTAGGAGGCGCAGGAATACGACGTTTTGCCGCACGACATTTACCGGAGTTTA
>CAKZSF010000115.1 GCA_937920575.1 uncultured Sphingomonadaceae bacterium
GACACCGGCGGTTACAGCCAAACCGCGCGCCTTCGCCTGACGCACCAAGTCGAGCGCTGCACGCGTTGTCACTTGCCGGATGTGCAACCTCGCTCCGGCCAGCTCAGCCAGCATGATATCGCGCGCCACAGCCAGCGCCTCAGCCTCTGCCGGAGCGGAGGGAAGCCCCAAGCGTGTCGCCACATCGCCAGCAGTTGCAACTGCCGTACCCGCAATCCCGCTGTCCTCGGCATGCGTGACGACGGCCAAATCCAACATCGCGGCATATTGCAGCAGGCGCAGCATTGTGCCGCTGTCGGCAATCCATTGGCGGCCCGTCGCGATCGCCTTGGCACCCGCTTCCTGCATCAGAGCCAGTTCGGCGAGCTCCTCACCTGTCAGCGCCATGGTGGCCGCTGCCAGAGGATGCACCCAGAAATCAGGCTTGCCGCTCAATGCCATAAACCGGACACGCGCGGGAAAATCGAGCGGAGGCGATTGATCAGGCATCAGCGCCGCGCGTGTGATCCCACCGAATTGAAAGGCAGGTTTATCAATCGCAAACACACCCAGATCAACCAGACCGGGTGTGATCAGTTGACCCTTCGCATCAATGACCTCGTCACCGTCTTGCGCAGAGACATCCCCGACTGCTTCTATCGCGCCTTGCACCAGCCGGATCGAGCCTTTGGCCATCCCGTCAGGTGTGACGATCTGTCCGTTGGTGATTGTGATGGGTTGATGCTGTTTCATGCCCGCACGCTCCCGTCGCTGTCATCCCAGCCGGCGACACCGCGCGCCTTTCGCGTCAGCACATCCAGACACGCCATGCGCATCGCCACGCCCATTTCGACTTGGCGCGTGATCAGGCTGCGGTCGGGTAAATCGGCCACTTCGCTATCAATTTCGATCCCGCGATTCATCGGACCGGGATGCATCACCAGCGCATCGGGCTCAGCCAAGGCGAGGCGCTGTTTCGTCAAGCCGAACAGATGGTTGTATTCGCGTGGGCTGGGAATGAACTGGCCGCTCATTCGCTCACTTTGCAAGCGCAGCATCATCACGACTTCGGCATCTTTCAACGCCGCGTCGAAATCGGTGAACGGCTGCACGCCCAATTGTTCGATATCGCGCGGCATCAAGGCTGGCGGCGCACACACACGAACCACTGCGCCCAACGCTTGCAAACACAGAATGTTCGAGCGTGCGACACGGCTGTGCAGCACATCGCCGCAAATCGTCACACGCAATCCGTTGAATTCCTCGCGGCCCCGCTCGCGCAAGGCATGGCGCAACGCCAGCGCATCCAGCAAGGCCTGCGTGGGGTGCTCATGCTGCCCATCACCTGCGTTCAGCACCGGACAATCGACCTTGTCCGCGATCAGCGCCACCGCGCCCGAGCTGCCATGGCGGATCACAATTGCATCGGCACGCATAGCGTTGAGCGTCATTGCCGTGTCGATCAGCGTCTCACCCTTTTTCACGCTCGATTGTGCAGCGTGCATGTTGACCACATCTGCGCCCAGCCGCTTTCCGGCAATTTCAAAGCTCAACAATGTGCGGGTGGAGTTTTCGAAGAACGCGTTGATAATCGTCAGCCCTGCCAACGCATCATTGTGCTTGTTCTGGCCGCGATTGAGATCAACCCATTGTTCGGCCTCTTCCAGCAGGAAAAGGATCTCGTGCGTCTGCAGGTGCGATATGCCCAGCAGATTGCGGTGTGGGAATGCCAGATGGCCAGCCGGAAACCGGCCAGAGCCCGATGAGGCGGCGTCTGTGTTTGATCGCGATGTCATTAAAGCCAAGCCCCTAGTCGAACCCTGTGCGCTGCTCAAGCGCTTTCGGGTGGCTTTAACCGGTAGGAATTCCTAGATGGTAGCAACGCAACAATGACAACAGGGTAATCGATGGCGTTTGCAGGCAAGGTTTGGCGACTATTGGTAGGCATCAAGGACGGGCTGGCGCTGCTGTTCCTGCTGCTGTTTTTCATGTTGCTGTTTGCGGTTTTGACCGCGCGCCCTTCCCCTGGCGTGGTGCGCGCAGATGGTGCGTTGCTGCTGGAACTGGATGGTGTGGTGGTGGAGCAAGCGTCCGCGCCTGACCCCTTACAAATGCTGCTGTCGCAAAGTGTCCCTGTGCGCGAATTCGGCGCGCGCGACCTGACACGGGCGATTGAGGCAGCCGCGACCGACGATCGCGTCAATTCGATTGTGCTTGATTTGTCAGGCTTCTTCGGAGGCGGACAAGTCCATTTGCAGGATATCGGTGCTGCACTCGAAAAAGTCAGGGCGGCTGAAAAGCCTGTCTTCGCCTATGCACTGGCCTATTCCGACGATTCCCTGATGCTGGCTGCACACGCCAGCGAAGTCTGGCTTGACCCGATGGGCGGCGCGTTCATCGCCGGCCCCGGCGGCCACCGGATGTATTACAGCGGACTGCTGGATCAGCTGAACATTCGCGCGCGCGTCTATCGTGTGGGTGAGTTCAAAAGCGCGGTTGAACCCTATACACGCGGCGACATGTCGCCTGAGGCACGCGAGAATGCGAGCCAGATCACCACCGCTTTGTTCGAAGAGTGGAAGGCGCATGTGAAGAAGGCGCGTCCCAAGGCTGACATCGAGCAAGTCACCACTGATGTGGAAGGCTGGATCGAGGCTGCCGACCAGAATTTTGCACAAGCCGCGCTCAATGCTGGCCTTGTCGACAAGCTCGGCAGCTGGGAAGAATTTGGCGACCGCGTGGCGAAAGTGGCAGGCAAGGATGATTGGGAAAAGGCACCCGGCGCCTTTGCCTCGACCGAATTGGAGCCATGGCTGGCGGACAATCTGCCCGAACAAAATGGCCAACCGATTGGCGTTGTGACCATCGCGGGCGAAATCGTGGATGGCCCGGGCGGCTCCGGCACAGTCGGCGGCCAGCGAATTTCCGACATTCTGGACGAAGCTCTTCAAAAGGACCTGTCTGGTTTGGTTGTGCGCGTGGATTCGCCCGGCGGATCCGCATTGGCATCTGAAGAGATGCGCCGCGCGATCCTGCGTCACAAGGCGAAGGATATTCCTGTCGCCGTATCCTTTGCCAATGTCGCGGCGAGCGGCGGCTATTGGGTTGCGGCGCCGGGCGACCGGATTTTTGCAGAGCCAGAGACAATCACCGGTTCAATCGGCATTTTCTCTGTCATCCCGACATTTGAGAACGCTTTGGCGGAATGGGGCGTGACCAGCGATGGCGTGCGCACCACGCCGCTGTCTGGCCAGCCCGATCTAACTGGCGGCTTCACACCAGAAGTCGACACGCTGCTGCAAGCAGGCACAGAAGACGGCTATCGGCGCTTTATCTCGCTGGTCGCTGAATCGCGCAAAATGACACCTGAACGCGTGGACGAAATCGGCCAAGGCCGCGTCTGGGATGGCGGAACAGCCCGTCAGCTTGGGCTTGTTGACCAGTTTGGCGGCCTCGACGATGCCATTGCATGGGTCGCGTCAGAGGCAGAGCTAGAGGACGGTGATTATCATCCGCTGTTTCTGGGCGGCCCAGTCGATCCCTATGCCAGCCTATTGCAACAGTTTGGTGCGGCTCAAGCAGAGTCTCAATCAGCAACTTTCCACGACCTCTCTTCCATGATCGCACTGCGACAGGAACAGAGTGGCGCGCAAATGGTTCGCGATCTCGACCGGTTGCTAACGACGCGCGGCGCGCAAGCCTATTGTCTGGAATGTCCGACCTTGCCCGCACGCGCCACCGCAGAGCAAGGCAACTGGCTGGAAGGTCTGGCGAAGCTGTTCGCGCGATAAGGCGCTAGCGGCCTAGTCTTCGAAAATGTCCGGGCCGGAATAGCTGCGCTTCGGCTGCGTCCACGCGCCTTTTGCAAAGACGACAGTGTCGCCCGGCGCAATAT
>CAKZSF010000116.1 GCA_937920575.1 uncultured Sphingomonadaceae bacterium
CCATATTGACCTCTACAGCTGTTTTGCGATCCCCGTTTTCAATGTGATCGATCATTTCGGCGTCGCGCATGACGACCCGCGCGGGCTAACACTGACAGGCGGCCTGCCGTTCTTTGGCGGGGCCGGAAACAACTATTCCGCACACGCCATTGCCGAGGCTGTCCATAAATGCCGTGCGCAGCCGGGCAGCTGGGCGCTGACCGGTGCCAATGGCGGGGCGATGAGCAAATACGCAACGGGCATCTACTCCACAACGCCTGCGGATTGGTCTGACACGGCGCGCGTCCAAGTGCTTGAAAACAGCGAGGCGCCAGTGCCGCTTGCCAGCGACACTCCTACCGAAGCGGAAGTGGAGAGCTTCACAGTCATACCGAGCAAAAAGGGTGTCACCGCTGTTATTATCGCGCGCAGCGATGCGGGCGAACGCGTCGCTGCCAATGCCGATCTCGAAGACGCGACAACCGCAGCTGCATTTGACAGCGACGCTGTGTTTGGCGCGCGCGTCGCACTGACGGCACTCGACAAGGGCCGCGCGCTAGCAAGGATAATCGCATGAGCACACCACGCTATTCACTCGATGGGCGCGTTGCTCTTATTACAGGGGCCTCCTCTGGCATTGGCGCGCATCTGGCTCATTTGTTCGGCGCAGCAGGAGCGAAAGTCATGCTGGGCGCAAGACGCACCGACCGTACTGAGGGCGTCGCTGAGGCTATCCGTGCGGCTGGTGGGCAGGCCCATGCGCTTGCGCTCGACGTCACCGACGAAGCTTCCATCATCGCCGCCTACGACGAAGCAGAAAGCACATTTGGTACAATCGACACGATCATCGCCAATGCTGGGCTTTCCAAGGCAGGGCGCAGCACTGATTTGCCAGTGAGCGATATTCAAACGCTCACCGATACGAACTTCATCGGGGCCTATCTGACCGCGCGTGAAGGGGCCAAGCGACTGATCGCCAGCGGGAGCAAAGATACGGGTAATGGCCGCATCGTGCTGGTCGGATCGATCACATCTTTCGCGCACGCCAATGGCGACGCTGCCTATGCTGCATTGAAAGCAGGACTTGCGCATCTTGGTCGCAATTTTGCGCGTGAATGGGTGCGGCAAGGGATCAACGTCAACACGATCCATCCCGGCTATATCGACACTGAAATCAACGCCGACTGGATGCACACCGATGCTGGTCAGGCGATGGTCAACAGCTTTCACCGCCGCCGCCTGACATCGATCGACGCGTTAAACGATCCAATGTTGTTCTTTAGCTCTGATGCATCGGCCCAGATTACCGGCGCAGAGCTGATTATTGATGATGGGCAGTGGCTCTAGCCAGACGGCGCCGAAAGCCTAGTCACGCAGACCAGCCGCTTTTGCCGCAGCCTTCTCAGCCGCGACCGCGCGCTGAAACCCGTCGCGCTGCTTCAGGCGGTCCACATACGACTTCGCGCGGGGTGTCAGCCGGTC
Organism: uncultured Sphingomonadaceae bacterium; assembly: GCA_937920575.1. GTDB lineage: Bacteria > Pseudomonadota > Alphaproteobacteria > Sphingomonadales > Sphingomonadaceae > CAKZSF01. The sequence continues at coordinate 1,462 of CAKZSF010000116.1, forward strand.
TTGCAAACCGTTCATGGATGTAAGCCACAAGGCGTAGCCAATTGCCACATCGGCCATGGTGAAGCGATCAGCGCACAGAAATTCGCGCCCATCCAGCCGGTTTTCGACTTTGACCAAACGTTTTTCAAACCAGTCGGCATAGGCGATCCCCGCCTCGGCCAACCCCTTGTCCTTTTCGAACAAGGCGAACCGCATATAGACAGTTTGCGGAAAAGTGATGGTCGCATCGGCGTGGTGGAGGAAATCGAGGTAAGCACCATAGTCCGGCTCGTCGGGCGCAACCGCCAAATCATTGTCGGCCGCCTTCGCCGCCAAATACTGCGCAATCGCAGAACTTTCGGTCATCTGCGTATCGCCATCGACCAGCAACGGCACGGTGCCGAGCGGATTATCCTCCAGATAATCCTTAGCCAGATGACGCGGCGGGAACGGCAGCATGCGGTGTTCCAGTTCCAGCCCCAGCTCAGCAGCAGCCCAGCTGGCGCGAAACCCGCGCGACCTCTCACAAGTGTATAGGATCAACTCGTTCTACTCGCCGGCTGTGCCAAGATAGGCGATGAGATCAGCGCGTTTCTGAGGGTCAGAAAGGCCGGGATACGCCATTGTGGTCCCCGGAATGATCCGTTGTGGTTTCTCCAGGTACTGGAACATCTTTTCCGGTGTCCAGGTGATGCCGCTGTTCGCATTGGCAGGCGAGTAGTCAAAATTCTCGATCTTGCCCGCTGTCTTGCCCAAAATTCCGGCCAATGACGGGCCGATCCGGTGTTGGCCTTCTTCTAACACATGACAGGATTTGCATTGCAGATACACCTTCTCGCCTTTGGCTGCATCACCGGTGAAATCAGCCAATTTTGTGCCGTCCAGCGTGTCGGTCGATTCCGCTGATGGCGCTCCTGCCGCCGCCACGTCGGAGCTCGCATCCTCCGCGACGGATTCGCCGTCTTCGGTGCCTGCTGTGCCCCCGCAGGCTGCCAGCAGACTGGCTGCCGATACCACTCCAATAATTGCGTTGATCCGCATGTTGACTGCTCCCATCATCCAATATGTCCATATGCTCAACGTCTTTCCAAAGCGATGCGTTCCCACGTTAGCAATCCAACGTTGATCTTCTACCACCGTGGCAATTGATTGGCCCCACTAACAGGTCTAAGGCCCTGCTGACAGCTATGGCCAAAACCGCCGATCTTCCTGCATTCGAAGCAACCGCCTTTCGCAAGGCATTGGGCAATTTCGCAACTGGCGTCACCATCGTGACGACCAACGATGCCGTTGGCGAACCGGTGGGCGTAACTGCCAGCAGCTTCAACTCTGTCAGCCTTACCCCGCCGTTGGTCCTATGGTCATTGGCCAAAGCCGCGCATTCGCGCCCCGCCTTTACCGAAAGCGGCCATTTCGCAATCCATATTCTGACAGTGGACCAAGAACAGCTTGCCAACCGCTTTGCCATGTCGGGCGCTGACAAATTCCGCGATCTCGGCTGGGATGAAGGACAACTCGGATCTCCTATTCTGCGCGACCACGCCGCGGTGTTTGAATGCACCACGCGGCACGAGTATGATGGCGGCGATCACATCATCATGGTCGGCGAGGTGGTGGCGTTCGAGGCGCGCGACGAGGCGCCTTTGCTGTTTCACGGGGGCCAATACGCCGAACGGATTGTGCGCGAAGCTGGCACTTTGTCAGGCGCAGCGACCGAGGCAGGCTCTGCCGTTGATCTTATCGGAGCTGCCCATGCTGCCGTGGCAAGTGGCGCGATCGAACCCGAGCAATTGGCCGAGGCCTTGGACGCGGCAACTCTGGCCAAACTGGCGCGATTGTTGCCATAAG
>CAKZSF010000117.1 GCA_937920575.1 uncultured Sphingomonadaceae bacterium
GCTGGGCCTCGAACGGATCATTGCCAATTTCGCGCAAGAGTCCCCATTCATCTACGGCCTGATCGCGGTCGCTCTTTCGATCCTGATGGGTTGGCTTGCTGGCCGATTGTTCGCGCTTGTTTAATGGGTTAGCGCCGCCGACAAACAATCTTGACCGTATATTAACCCCGATTGGCTAGTCCCGTGTTCTGTTTTGGAATTTGTGGGTTGGTACGACATGACCGATATGGGGCAATATAAGTTTAAGACGCACGATCCTGCTGAGGATGTGGATGATGCACAGCAGGCTGCGGCAGAAGCGACGCAACAGCAGGTCGAGCAACAACAGCCTGAACCACAACCCGAGCCGGCCCCGGCTAGCGAGAATGCCTATCAACCCATCGGTGTCGTGCTTGAAATTGCCGGCGCTGGCTCGCAAATTGCTATCGATACGCAGCGGTTGACCGAATGCGCATCCGACCCTGATCCCTCGATCGCGCTTGCCGGACAAGTTGGTAGCCAGGTCAAAATCAAAGTACCCGGTGGCTGGCTGCTCGCCAACGTCCGCGACCAACGTCAGGATCGGCGCAACCAGGCCGGTATTATCGCCGGTATCGACTTTTTGGGCGAAGGCGATGAAGAGAAGCTAACCGGCCGCATTCACTCCTTCCGTCGTGGTGTCACCCGCTATCCTATTCCCGGTGCGCTGATCTATCCGGCATCGACCGCTGACCTTAAACAGATCTACGCCAGCGATGGCCGCAGTTCGATCCAGATTGGCACTGTCTATCCCACTGAAGATATTCGCGCAGGCGTTTATGTCGACTCGCTGCTGGGCAAGCACTTCGCGCTGCTCGGCTCTACCGGTACCGGTAAATCGACCAGCGCCGCGCTAATCCTGCACAAGATCTGCGAGGCCGCGCCCGAAGGTCACATCGTGATGATTGACCCGCATGGCGAGTATTCGGCGGCGTTCCGTTCCACCGGCAAAATCTTCGACGTGACCAATTTGCAAATGCCCTATTGGTTGATGAATTTCGAAGAACATTGCGAAATCCTGTTGTCGTCGACTGGCAATGACCTCCAAGCCGACTCAGACATTCTCGCCAAGTGTTTGCTTCAGGCACGCAGCAAGAATCGCATGGCAGAGAACTTTGTCAAAGTGACAGTGGATTCGCCGGTGCCCTACCTGCTCTCCGATTTGTCCAACATCCTCACCAACGAAATGGGCAAGCTGGACAAGGCGACCTCGACCGCGCCGTTTATGCGGATCAAGACCAAGCTGGACGAGCTCAAGAATGACCCGCGATACCAGTTCATGTTCTCTGGCATGCTGGTCGGTGACACGATGGGCGATTTCATCTCCAAGATTTTCCGCATGCCATCCGATGGCAAGCCAATTTCGATCATCGATGTGTCGGGCGTTCCATCCGACGTGACCAGCACTGTTGTGGCGGTGTTGAGCCGTCTGGTGTTCGATTTCGCGATCTGGGGGCGCGAGGAGAAAACCGCTCCAATCCTACTCGTCTGCGAAGAAGCGCACCGTTACGTGCCGAGTGAAGCCAAAGCGGACGGCTCATCGGTCGGCAACATCCTGTCGCGGATTGCCAAAGAGGGCCGTAAATACGGCATCTCGCTCGGCCTGATTACGCAGCGTCCATCGGACCTGGCCGAGGGCGTTCTGTCGCAATGCGGCACGATCATCTCGATGCGTTTGAACAATGACCGCGACCAAGCATTTGTGAAAGCCGCCATGCCAGAAGGTGCGCGCGGCTTCCTTGATTCCATTCCCGCCTTGCGCAACCGCGAATGCATCGTTTGCGGCGAGGGCGTCTCAATCCCTATTCGCGTTTCTTTCGACACGCTGGAAGAAGCGAAACGCCCAGCTTCGGAAGACCCAAGCTTTATCGAGCTGTGGTCCAAAAGCGGCGGCGAAGAAGAAGCCGTGCATCGCACAGTTCACCGCTGGAGAACTCAAGGGGGCTGATTTGCCCGATTTTGGGCTGCAAACGCAGCTGATCTCCGCTTCCGGTGCTCACGTAGTTTAAACTACGCTGCGCGCCGGTTCTCGTTCAGCCACGTTTTCGCTCCAAACTCGAACAAATCAGTTTCGGAACTCGTAGAGTCCCGACAGAGCGCGACCGCGATCCGCCCGGTAGGGCGAAGCCAAGCATCGCGGACGCGATGCGCCCGGCGTTTGAGGGCTAAAACAAACTACGTTCCCCGCGTATCGCCGAACAGGTGGATATGCAGCCGGTCTGACAATCGGAAGCCGTGTTCCTGACATAGGACTGCGAGCCATTTTGCGCGTGTGTGCAGCGTTTCGCTGTCCGTCCCCTCGGGCATCAGAAACAGCCGTTTGGGATTGAAGCCGTATTTCGCCTTTAGCGCGAGCACTTCCTCCACATCTGTAGGCTCAGCGATCACGAATTTCAGGAAGGCGCGCTCATCCGTGGCCCAGCGATCGAGCATTTTCGGTATCAGCGCCAGCTGAGCATCATTGCCCGAATGCGCCAGTTTTGGGCTGACATTGTACTGATCGACATAGATATCGACACTGCCCGGCGGATCGACTGTGCCGTTGGTTTCGATCTCAATATCCATCCCGTCCAGCAGCTTGAACAAATCGGCCAACGCAGGCGCTTGCAACAAGGGTTCTCCGCCGGTGATGACGAGGCGTTTCTGCCCCAATGCCGAAACCCGCTCAGCGATATCGGCGACGTCCAGTTTGACTTGATTGGCCATCCGATCAAACGTCTTGCCATCGCGGTGACCGCGATCATCGCCGTCGAAATGCCATGTGTAAGCCGTGTCACACCACACACAGGCGAGATTGCAACGCGACAGCCGCAAGAACGCAACCGGCATGCCCGCGCTGGCGCCTTCGCCCTGCACAGAGGCGAATATCTCCGGCCCGCCGGTATCGTCAGTCGCGAGGACAAGCTGTGTCATGTTGCAACCATCAATCGTTTAGTATCAGGGGTTTGAACGCTGATTTGAGACACTTGAGACACAGTCCTGGAGAGATTTTGACACGCGGCTTGGAAACCGCCCACATCGCAAACCCCGAGATTTAGATCACATCGCATAGGTCTGCTATCGCATATTGCGCCTTCGTAGGAAACGGTGCCATCGGCGCGTTGCAGCCGGCGGTACGCTACACCTCATCCCACGTCAGCGGGTCAAGCGCCAGAAGCTCGGAAAATTGGGCGTAGAGCATGGGCACTTCGCGCCGCAAAGCCTGCGGTTTTTCAAAGAAGGTGACAATCGCCTCGGCAAAGAACTCTT
>CAKZSF010000118.1 GCA_937920575.1 uncultured Sphingomonadaceae bacterium
TGGGCACAGCTGTCACTTTGACCACGTTCGCCGCGATTGTGACACATCTGGCCAGTTTCGCTGACCCGTCGACAGCAACGCGCTACACCATGGCGACTTCTTTCATGCTGGGCATGGGCGTGCTGATGCTGCCTTTTCGCCGATACGAGTTGGCCGGCTTCGTCAGCTTGTTCGTTGCGGCGACTTTGCTTGCGGCGGTCTGGCCCAATCCGATTGGGCAATTGTTGGTTGTCGAACACATGATGATCAATGCGTTGGTGGCAGGGGGCACGCTGACGCTGGCTCTGCGGATGAACGATTTGAAGCGGCGCAACTTCTTGCTCAAGCTCAAGGACCATTTCACCAGCATAGAATTGCAAGAAAGCAACCGCGTGCTGCGGCAATTATCAGAAATTGATGCTTTGACGGGTTTGGCCAATCGGCGGGCCTTCACCAACGCTTTCAATGCGCGCTTCAAATGCGTGACAAACGATTCTGATCAGCAAATCTCGTTGATGATGATTGATCTTGATCGGTTTAAGCAGCTCAATGATACGCATGGGCATCAAGCCGGTGATCGCGCATTGCGTCATTTTGCGCGCTATCTTCAGAACACCTTTGAGAGCATCGATGGGACGATCGCTCGATTTGGCGGCGAAGAATTTGTTGCGGTGATGCGATGCCGATCCATTGGCGAAGCGGAGGATGTTGCCGAAACTATTCGCGCTGGGATTGCCGAGTTGGAAATTCCCACGACCAGGGATCAACGGCTGCGCATGACCACCAGCATTGGTCTGGCATCTAGCGGTGTTGGCGCCGTGGTTGATCTGTCACAACTGACCGCGCGCGCAGACCGGGCGCTCTATGCAGCCAAGGATCGCGGAAGGGATCAGGTTGTCCTGTCAGAACGGATTGAGCTGCGGGTTGATCGACTGATCGACTAAACAGCAAAAGGCCAACGGCGCGCTACTCTGCCGCTTCAATCCGGCGCAGCGGGATAACATCACCGCGTGCTGGCGCATCAGCTTGGGTCGCAAGAGTCCCGTCTTCACGGGTACCCACTTTTTCAGCCTCAACCATGCGCAAATCGTGATGTGTGAGAATGCGGCCGTCATGGGCGAGAATTGAAACCGGGCCGATGGGCAGCCGGTCTTCTTCGTCCACCAGCACAGGGTTCTCTTCAAACTCGTGGCCATATTTTTGGCCCCATTGGCGCAGCGCCAGCATGGCTGGCAGCAAATCAAACCCCTTGGCAGTCAGGCGATACTCCACCTTGCGGCGATCGTCCGGGCATGGCTGACGCTCAAGGATTTCATGCTCGACCAGCTTTGCTAGCCGGTTGGCGAGAATATTGCGTGCAATACCCAGCTCGCTCAGAAATTCTTCGAAATGATGCAGCCCGTTGAAGCTGGCGCGCAGAATCATGAAGCTCCACCGCTCGCCCATCACCTCCAGTGCTTCTGGCAAACCGCAAGCAGTTAGCTCGCGCAGTGGCTCTCTCAGATCACCCATAATGCATCCTTTCTCAAACACCCTGTTACCCTAGTTTTCGTCCAAGGCAAAAATAATTCAGTTTTTGGTTGCAACTTAAAACCTAATTAGTTAGGTATCGATTCGCAACTGAAATTGCACATCACTGATTTGACCCCCAATCAGAAGGATTTTTGACATGACTGCTTTGACTTCCAACTCCGCCTTCCGTCCCGTTCTCGCTCTTGGAATGGCTTGCGCATGGACGCTGGCCAGCTTCGGCGCTGTGCTCTCTCCGGCTGAAGCCAAGACGAACACCTCCAACTTCTACAAGGCCGAGCTGCAACAGCCGCTGCAGAAATCGCAAAAGGGCGCAATCGGCGGCACCTATTGGCGCTGTGAAGGCAGCAATTGCCGCGGCGTGAAAAGCGGATCCAGCCCGGTGCGCGTGTGCCAGCGCCTCGTAAAACGCCACGGCCCGGTGAAGAGCTTCACACATAAGGGCAAAGAACTCGATTCGGCCAAGCTGGCCAAGTGTAACGGCGAATAGGCACGCACTCACTCAATCAGATCACCCAAAGATCAGATCGGGGGCCGGACCTCTCTTTCAAACGCCCCCGATCCGACTTGCCTGCCCTGCGCCACCCTCTTCGGCGCAAGTCAGCACCCCACTGGCCCCTCGCTCCCCCAAACGACAGCGAGGGGCCTTTTGTATCCAGCGTCATTTCGCGCCAAGAGATTGTTGACTTTCGACCACCCTCGCCGTAGTGCGCGGCTCAACAAGGCGGCATCGGGAGCGTTTCCGGTGCCTCATTTTTTGGCCAACGCCATAAGAGAGACATACGATGAAAGTCCGTAACAGCCTCAAGTCGCTGAAAAACCGTCACCGTGATTGCCGCGTGATTCGTCGCCGTGGCCGCACCTATGTGATCAACAAGACCAACCGCCGCTTCAAGGCGCGTCAGGGCTAATGATTGCATCGCTCGCGATTCGCGTCGCGGGTATTGAAACGGTGAAAGCCTCTGCATTGCGCGGGGGCTTTTTCTTTTGCGCCACTCACACCGGGAATGTCTGCCCATGACTATGCCCAAGGCTGCGGTGTTCGATGTCGGACGGGTGATCGTGCAATGGGATTTGCGCGCGCTGTTCGCAAAGCTGATCGACGACTCACAGGAACTTGATTGGTTTCTGAGCCATGTCGTGACCGAGGAATGGCATTTTCAACATGATGCAGGGCGACCGCTGGATGAAATGGTGCCAGAGCGGATTGCTGAATTCCCCAAATACGAAGCGCATATCCGTGCTTATGCCAGCCGCTTTAACGAGACAGTGCCGGGGCCCATAGCGGGCACAGAGGCGCTCATCCGCGCGCTCCACGCGAACGGCATACCTCTGTTTGGCATCACCAATTTCGGCGCGGAGTTTTGGGCGGAGTTTCGCCCCGACTGGCCCGTATTCGATCTGTTTCAGGACATCATCGTGTCGGGCGAGGAAAAGCTCGTGAAGCCCGACCCGGCGATCTACGCGCTGGCTGAACAGCGCTTTGGCCTTTCAGGCGATGCACTGTTCTTCACCGATGACAATCCGGCCAATATCGATGCCGCGACAGCGCGCGGCTGGCATGCGCATCTGTTCGACGGCGCCGAGGGGCTAGAGGCCGAATTGAAGCGGCTCAATCTTATCTGATCGCCGCTTAGCTTTCGCCGCGAAGCTCGGTCAGCTTGCGTTCCCATTGCAGCGCATGGCCCACAATCACATCGAGATCAGCGTGCTGCGGCTGCCATGGCAACGTCGCGCGAATCGCTGAATTGTCTGACACCAGTTCACCCGGGTCGCCTGCACGGCGCGGGCCCATGATGCGCTCAATCGTCTGGTTGGTAACGCGATCCACTGCATCGAGCACCTCGAGCACCGAGAAACCGCGCCCATATCCGCAATTCATCGTCAGCGAATCTTTGGGTTTCGCAATCAGCCGCTCCAACAGCAAAACATGCGCTGCCGCCAGATCGCTGACATGGATGTAGTCGCGCACGCCGGTGCCATCATGCGTCTCAAAATCGGTGCCGAAGACGGAAACATTGTCACGCTTGCCCAGCGCCGCTTCGACCGCGACCTTAATCAAATGCGTTGCCCCTGCCGTTGATTGACCGGTGCGCCCCTGCGGATCAGCGCCAGCGACATTGAAATAGCGCAGCACGCCATAATTGATTGCGTGCGCAAAGGCGGTGTCGGCCAGCATTTGTTCGGTCATCAGCTTTGACCAGCCATAGGGGTTGATCGGCACAGTCGGGCTGCTCTCTGTCACTTTGGCTGTGTCAGGCATGCCGTAGGTTGCCGCGGTGCTGGAGAAGATGAAATGATCAAGGCTAGCCTCGACTGCGCTTTGGATCAGCGCGCGGCTTTTGACCGTGTTGTTGTGGTAATATTTGAGCGGATCTTCGACCGATTCGGGCACCACGATAGAGCCTGCAAAATGCATGACGGCCTTCGTGTTCTGCTCGGCAAAGATGCGCGCCGTCAGCGCCGCATCCTCAATATCGCCCTCATAGAACGGCACATCGTCTGGCACGGCAAAACGAAAGCCGGTGGTGAGATTGTCAATC
>CAKZSF010000119.1 GCA_937920575.1 uncultured Sphingomonadaceae bacterium
CGTCGGGATGAAGTCGACCGTGCCTTCGTCCAGCCCCTCCATCAGACGCATCGCCGTCTTTGTCAGCCGCGCCTCGGTATACCGATAGGCCGCCGCGTTATCGCCATCGATGTTGCCGAAATTCCCCTGTCCTTCGACCAGCGGATAGCGGAGCGAGAAATCCTGCGCGAGGCGAACCATCGCGTCGTAAGCCGCGGTGTCGCCATGCGGGTGGTACTTACCGATTACCTCACCCACGACGCGTGCGGACTTCTTGAACGTGTTTTCCGGCGCGAGCTTCAACTGACGCATCGTCCACAGCAAACGCCGGTGCACGGGCTTCAAGCCATCGCGCAAATCAGGCAGCGAGCGCGCGGTGATCGTGCTCAGCGCATAAACGAGATAGCGCTCTTCCAGCGCGGAATCGAACGGCGCATCGACAATTGTGTCAAACGGATCTTGTTCAGAATCATCAATATCGGAAACGGACATGGCGCGGGACTAACACCGCCCGACCATAAGCGGAATCCCGTTGCGCCTCGCAATCCACCGGTAAGGGGCTTCGCTGCGGAAATGTGACAAAATCATAAGAGGGCTTGCGCATTTGTCAGAATGTGGCAGAAATAAGGCACATTTGGAAAGCGACCCATTGGAGAGGTGTAATGCGTTACCGGATTTTGATCGGAATTGGCCTAGGATTGACCATGGCGGCATGTGGTTCTGCTAGCGAAGAAGCCGCGTCTTATGACAGTGCAGAGCGAGTCACGACTGCCGATATCGCTGAGGAAGCTGCGGAAGGGTCAGCGGGTGCTGCCGCTGATAGCGCTGTACCAGAGGCCGATCTTAAAGTCTCCGAGGGCGGCGAAACTGCTCCACCAGCCGTCAGCGCGCCCAAGATCGCCTACACATACGATTATGGCTATCGCATCGCATCGGAAGAAATCGTGCCCCTCGCCCAGAAGCATATCGACCTATGCGAAAGCCTACCCAACAATGGTTGCCGCGTGGTCAACTTGCAGCAATCTGGTGCCGAAGGCCGTTACGGCTTCGGCAACCTCGAATTGTCAGTCGCTGCTGCAAAAGCCCGCGCCTTTGGCCAACAACTGGCGGGCGCATCAGAAGGCATGGGCGGCGAACAAATCAACGTCGCCATTGCCGGTGAGGACCTCTCTAAGCAGATCGTCGACACCGAGGCGCGCCTTCGCGCCCGCATCCTGTTGCGCGACCGGCTGATGGAAATTCTTCGCTCTCGCCGAGGCACAGTCGCCGAATTGGTCGAGGCCGAACGCGGTGTTGCGCAAGTGAACGAGGAAATCGATCAGGCACGCAGCTGGCTAACCGAAATGCGCGGCCGCGTCGCCTACAGTAAGGTCAGCATCGAATACAGCTCTGGCTCGCGCGCCAGCGGCAGTTTTGGCAGACCGATTGTGGAGGCCTTCCAATCACTCGGGTCGATCATGGGATCAACCATCGCTGCCCTGGTTTATGCCGGCGGCATCATTCTGCCACTGCTGATTCTGCTTTTAGCGCTTCGGTGGGTTCTGCACCGCTTCGGAATGCGCCTGCGCTTCTGGAAAGATCGGGAGCCCGCCACCGAGCAGACTGAGCCCAACGAAACCAGCTAAAGCCCCTGCATATCGCGGCTTTCCGAGGGGATTGTGACGGTCAGCCCGTCCATCTCCTCGGTCAGCAGTATTTGACAAGCCAACCGACTGGTCGGGCCGACACTGGCGGCAAGGTCGAGCATATCTTCCTCTTCCTCGCTCGCCTCTGGCAATTTACCGAACCATTCGCGGGCAACGAGCACGTGACACGTGGAGCAAGCCATCTGCCCCTCGCACGTCCCCTCCAGCGGCATGCCCGCTGCCTGGCCCACCGCGAGCAACTCGTCGCCTGCGGCTGCATCTGCCTCAACGGAGTCGCCGTCTGTTGTGACAAAAGTGACTGTGACCATTCTTACAGACCTTGCGTTGTTGCCGCTTCGTTGATCAGACGCGCAGCCTCATTAATCTGTTCCAGCGTAGTATAGCGCCCAAAGCCGAGCCGGATCGAGCTTTTCGCCTCCGCGTCAGAAAGGCCAAGCGCGCGCAGCACGTGGCTCGGGCGCCCTGATCCGCTCGCACAAGCGCTGCCAGCGGAGAATGCAACCTTGCGGCATTCGCTCATCAGCCGTGCGACATCGAGCCCCCCCGATTCACTGGCCCGGCGAATGTTGAGATTGCCATGCCAGCGCTCGGTTTCGCTGCCGTTGAGCGTCCAGTCGGAAAACAAGTCGCGAGCGCGCAACCACAGCGCGCCTATATGGGCGGCATCCTCCTCCGCTTGGTCAACCGCAAGTTTTGCCGCCGCACCAAAGCCTGCGCACAAGGCGGGACTGAGCGTGCCGGAACGCAGCCCTTCTTGCAGGCCGCCGGTAATCTGCGGTTCTATCTCGATCCCGTCGCGCACCCAGAGCGCGCCAATCCCTTTTGGCCCGTAGAGCTTGTGGGCAGAAATCACGATCATATCCGCGCCTTCTGGCGGGGCGAATTTGCCCGCGCCTTGCACGGCATCGCAGAGCACCAAGGCGCCTGCCTGCTTGGCATTTTCGGCAATCGGTTCGACAGGCTGACGTGTGCCGATCTCGTTGTTGACCTGCATGACGCAGACGAGGCCGGTGTCCGACGGCAAGTTGAAACGCGGATC
>CAKZSF010000120.1 GCA_937920575.1 uncultured Sphingomonadaceae bacterium
CTGCAAAATCGTTGCACTCACGGTATGCCCTATGCGATAGAACTTCGCAAAAGGAGCACGACCCATGGCAACGCAGCTAAAAGAGAACTCTCAATTCAGCCCCGAGGAATGGCAAGCACGCCAAGATTTGGCCGCGTGCTATCGCATCTTTGACCACCTTGGTTGGTCGGAATCGATCTACAACCACATCTCTGTGAAGGTGCCGGGCGAGAAGGATACGTTCCTGATCAATCCGTTTGGCTTACTCTATGACGAGGTGACCGCGTCGAATCTGGTGAAGATCGACGTGGAAGGCAACAATGTTGGCCCGTCGCAATATATGGTCAACAAGGCGGGCTTCACGCAGCACGCCTATTTCCACAAACATCTGGGGGAGCGGGCGGACGCGATCTGCCATGTCCACACCACTGCGACAATGGCTGTGTGCAGCCACAAGGACGGCCTGATGCCGACCAATTTCTACGCCTGCAATTTTCAAGATCAGATCGGCTATCACGACTTTGAAGGCGTGACAGTGCGCGAGGAAGAGGGCGAGCGTCTCGTTGAAAATCTGGGCGATCACACGATTCTGATGCTCCGCAATCATGGCCCGGTTGTGATGGACAAGACCATTCCCGGCATGTTCCTGAAGATGTGGGCGTTGCAGCGCGCCTGTGAAATTCAAGTCGCGACACTGGGGATGGGTAACCCCAACATCGTTCCGCAAGAGGTGGTCGATGTTCACCAGCGGGATCTGTCTGTGATGCAAAATCAAGGCGGCGCAGGCATGTTCGATTTCGAAGCATGGAAACGCAGGATCGACAAGATCGATACGAGCTGGCGCGAATAGAGACAGGGCGGCCGCGCGAAGCAGGACTGATCCATGCCCCGCATGACTGTGAATGGTCGGCCGCTTCAGTTCGACCTTGATCCCGACACGCCGCTGTTGTGGGCGCTGCGTGATGCGGCGAACCTGACAGGCACCAAATATGGTTGCGGCAAGGGTGATTGCAGCGCGTGTATGGTGCTGGTCGATGGCGAAGCTTTACGCAGTTGCCTGATCACAATCGAAGAGGCCGAGGGGCGCTTCATCACGACGATTGAGGGGCTGTCGCGCGATCGCGGGCACCCGGTGCAACAGGCGCTGGTCGCCGAGCAAGCAATCCAGTGCGGTTTCTGCACTCCGGGCATCGCCATCGCCGCAGCTTCCTTGATCGCGAAGAATGCTGACCCCAGCGAAGACGAGATTAAGGCCGCCGTGCCCAATCTGTGTCAGTGCGGCGTCTATCCTCGGCTGGTCAAGGCAATCCAGCGGGCAGGGCGCGTGGCGCGCGGGCTCGAGACGATCAGCGCCGCGCCTGCGCCCGGTATCAGCACAGGCGATGCGGCCAAGTCTGTTCCGGCTTTGCGCGATCTACAACCAGACGAAGAATAACTGCTGGTCGAATTGAACCGCGCTAGAACCGTCCGCGAATGGCAAAACGTGCGTTGAGCGGTGCGCCGACACTGGCCTGATGGGTGGCGTGCGCGTTGGGGAAATAGAGCTCGTCAGTCAGGTTCTCGATATTCACCTGCACGCGCAGATTGTCTGAAATGTCGTAATAGGCCGCTGCATCGATCCGCGTGTAACTGGGCAAGATTGCAGTGTTGCCATTGTTGATGAAGCTGCGCCCCTGATGCGTCAGGCCGAGGCCGAAGCCTAGTCGATCCGTAACAGAAAAATCGTTCCAGACTGAGAACATGTGCTCTGGCAGTTCGCGCGGGCGAAGACCGGTTGGGCCGGTGCGATCAACCTGTTCGCCATCCAGATAGCTGTAGCCTGCCGATATCGACCAGAAGTCGGTCACGACGCCTTGCAATTGCACTTCGAAGCCCGAGATAGTGGAATCGATAACATCGAGCGTGGCCGGATCATTGTCAGCCGGCTGCGGCGAGCTTTGCTCGATTTCGAAAAGGGCTGCGGTGAGGCTGAGGCCCTTCATAAAGTCCCATTTGATACCGGCCTCCAGATTGGTGAAACTGTCCGGATCAAGTGCGTTGTTCGCGCCGTTGATATTGGCAAATTGCTCGCCCGAACGCGGCAGGAAAGTCTGCGAGTAGCTCGCATAAAGCGAGACATTCTCTTGCGGCTTGAAAATCACGCCGCCGCGCGGTGAAATCTCTTCATCCTTGCGGGTACGGATCTCGCCAGACACGACATTGTTCACAGTGATATCGAAACTGTCGAAACGCGCACCGAGGATCAGATGCAGCCAATCGGTGACTTCGATTTCGTCCTGAATATAGGCGGATAGCACATCGATCGATACGCGCGTGTCGTCGTTCAAGTCGGCGGTGTAGTCGTTGACTGTGCGCTGCCCCGCAGCGTTGGTGCCCACTCCACCGCGCAGTGCAAGCGGCCGTGCGATTGAGAAAATCTCGTTGTCGTCCTGCGTCTGATCCCAGAACGAATTGAAGCGATCCTGGTCGGACGAGGTGTTGATATACTCACCGCCGACAATCAGCGTGTGATGCACACTGCCGGTGTTGAGCTCTCCAATCAGATTGCCCGATAGGATGAAATTCTGGCGGCGAGTCGTGTCAATATAGCCATCCAGCGTCACCACCTCAGGCGAGTTCACCTGATCATAGCCGGACGCGTAGAAGTTCTCATAAAGCTTGTCATAATCGCCATAGAATACACCGACATTGGCCTTCAGATTGTCAGAGAATTTGTGGCTCAGATTGGCGCGCAACAAATGCGCCTCCAACTCATTGTTGTTGAGTTCTGGGTCGCCGAACACGATGTCCTGAAACGCCTCGACCGGGCGGCCATCGCTGCCGGTTGGAACACCGCGATCAATGAAGCGCTGGTGATCGATATATTCGTAGGACAGATCGATGGTGGTGTCTGTACCCAGCGCAAGTCGTGCTGTGGGATTGAAGCCGATGCGATCACCGTCGTAGAAGTCACGGTGGTTGTTCAGGCTTTCATACATCGCGTTGATGCGGATCGCTGCGTTGTCACCAGCCTCCAGGTTGAGGTCGGCCTGAATGCCAAACGCGCCA